>JAZRYI010000105.1:0-55067 GCA_045600665.1 Bacteroidaceae bacterium | reverse complement strand
ACTCTGTGGTTTTATTTTGAACACGAACCTCGAAGAGCTCGACGAAGTCAATCTCACTAATTGCACGAATCCTTTTGCATTCGTGAGATTCGGGAAATTCGTGTTCTTTAATTATAAAAATAATTGTGTTCACTTACTTATAATATGAACTTATATCATTCATGGAGTTAATGTGAGTAGTCCTACTCCCATTAACTCCATGAATAAATCATGTTAAAATTCCTCGTTCTCTGTGCGAGCGATAATCTCGTTCTGAAGCTGCTCGGTCATGTCGTTGAAGTAGTCGGAGTAGCCTGCTACGCGGACGAGGAGGTCCTTGTAGTCGTCAGGTGACTGCTGTGCATCGATGAGGGTCTGGGTGTCAACGATGTTGAACTGGATGTGGTGACCTCCCATGTTGAAGTATGCACGGATGAGAGATACGAGTTTCTTGAGATCTTCGTCGCGCTTGAGGAGTGAAGGCACGAAGCGGACGTTGAGAAGCGTGCCGCCAGATTTTGTTTGGTCGAGCTTGCCAAGAGACTTGATGACGGATGTTGGTCCCTGTGTGTCAGCGCCATGAGCAGGTGAAGTGCCATCAGAAATGGCGAAGTGGGCGAGGCGACCGTTGCAGGATGCTCCGCAGACAGACCCGAAGTAGTTGTGGCAAGTGGTAGAGAGCATGTTGAGCTGAGTCGTGCCGCCACGAGTGTTTGGATGGCCTTCGATTGCATCTACGAGGTCGTCATAAACCTTCACAGCAATTGAGTCGGCATAGTCGTCGTCGTTGCCGAAGAAAGGAGTGCGGTTCATGATGAACTGGCGCATTTTCTCGTTGCCTTCAAAGTTCTCTGAAACAGCCTTGAGTATTTCGTCCATAGTGAACTTCTTGTCTTCGAAAACATGTTTCTTGAGTGTTGACAGACAGTCGGTTATTGTGCCGAGACCTGTACACTGGATGTATGTGGTATTGTAGCGAGCACCGCCTGAATAGTAGTCCTTGCCCTTAGTGATGCAGTCGTCGATGAAGAGCGAAAGGAATGTGGCAGGGGCATAGAGCGAGAACATGCGCTCGATGTAGTTGTTGACAGCGAGTTTCATGTTGACGAAATATATCATCTGCTTGTGCCATGCATCGTAGAGCTGCTCGAATGATGTGAAAGTGCGTGGGTCGCCTGTCTCAAGACCAAGCTTCTTTCCAGTAATCGGATCGATGCCATTGTTGAGCGTGATTTCCAGAATCTTAGGTGTGTTGAGGTAGCCCGTGAGGATGTATGCCTCTTTGCCAAAAGCACCTACCTCTATGCAGCCAGAAGTGCCACCCTCGTTGGCATCTTCTTGTGTCTTGCCTTGGCGAACAAGTTCCTTAGTGTAGGTGTCTGGATTGAAGCAAGAGGGGTAGCCATGCCCCTGACGGATGACACGAGCACCTGCAAGAACGAACTCGTCGGGAGTTACCTTTGAAACATGGATGGAAAGACCTGGCTGAAGCTCGTGCAGTTCTTCCTGCACTTCAAGAATGATGTATGAAATCTCGTTTGTGGCATCATTTCCATATTTGTCAATGCCACCAATGTTGATGTTCGTGAAATCGTTGTAAGTGCCTGATTCAAGAGCTGTGACACCAACCTTTGGAGGCGCAGGCTGATTGTTGAACTTAATCCAGAAACAAGATATGAGTTCCTTTGCTTTCTCGCGAGTGAGAGTGCCATCAGCAAGCCCTTTTTGGTAGAATGGGTAGAGATGCTGGTCTATGTGGCCAGGATTCATACAGTCCCAGCCGTTAAGCTCGGTGACTGTGCCAAGGTGAGTGAACCAGTATGTCTGAATCGCCTCCTGCATGTCGCGAGGAGCATGGGCTGGCACCCAACGACACACGTCAGCAATCTTACGAAGCTCAACGATTCTCTGTTCGTTTGCCTTTCTCTCCTCACTATCAATCCCTAATTCCTCATTCCTAACTCCTAATTCCTTCGCCTTCTGTTCTGCCAACTCAGCGTGGCGCTCTGCAAAGAGGATGGCAGCATCGCAACTGATGTCCATTGCTTGAAGCTCCTGCTGCTTGTCGGTAGCCTCAGGGTCGTTGATGAAATCAAGTTTGTCAAGCGCGTCAGCAATGAGTTTCTTCACATCGAGAAGTCCACGCTGATACATCTTGCCATCCATTGCTGTGTGTCCGCCAGCGCGCTGTTCCATAAACTCTGTGAACACACCAGCATGGTATGCTTCCTCCCATTCCTTGCTCACATGAGCGAAAATGCGCTCGCGCTGAGTGCGACCTTCCCAATATGGGATTACCTCACGCTCGTATGTGGCAATATCCTCATCGCTAATGAGATATGGCTGCATTTCACGGTCGTTGAGGGTGTGAAGGTCTTCAACAGAGTGGCAAGTGAGCTCTGGGAATGTTGGCACCGCCTTAGGCACAGGGCCACGTTCGCCCACGATGAGTTCGTCATCGCCAATGTATATAGTCTTCTTCTTGCAGATTTCGTAGAAGTTGCGAGCACGAAGGATGCAGTTAGGCATCTTGCCATAGTTTTCCTTGTAGAACGCTGTCTCGATGAGTGCGCGCTCGATGGTGAGCGTGGCAGGAGTGTCGATGCTCTGCTGGTGCAGGCGCTTCACGCGGTCGTTCATGCCTCCTTCATTCTCTGGATATTGCAGTGCGAAGTTCATTTTTGAGTGTGGCGCACGGCTTGCCACTTTCTTTGCTTCTGACATGCTATTTGCTGTTTTTCAATTAATATTGGTGCAAAATTAGACAACTTAATCCAAATAGACAAATTTGTGAGTGAGATTTTTCTGCGTAGGGAAATAAGAAGTGAATAAGGAACGCTATATTGCATATACTGCTATCAAAAATAAATTATGTGAAAAAAAGCGCTGCTGATAATGATAGATGCACTTTTTTTACTATCTTTGCAACAAATTATGAAAAAAACTTAAAATATGCATGCTGAAGTTACCCATTCGTGACTTCAATGCGTAATTACTTAAGAATAATAATTAAACGCTATATGAATAGAATAAGAACAATTTTCGCAACACTGGCATTGCTCTGCTTTGCAATTGCCAATGCTCAGTTTGCATCTCCAGTGAAGGTGACAGCCTCCATCAAGGAGACCAGTGCCACAGAGGCTGTGATTACTTTCAATGCCACTATCAGTGGTGGCTGGCACATGTATTCAACGCAAGTAGTGCCTGATGGCCCAACGCCAACTACTATTACATTCGAGAAAATCTCAGGCGCAAAGGCTGATGGTCCTCTGAAGCCTGCCGCAGCTCCTATCAAGCACTATGAGGAGATGTTTGAAGCAGACGTTTATTTCTTTGAGAACAGTGCTACTTTCACTCAGAAGGTGAAGCTCACAGGCGGCAAGTATGAGCTTGCAGGCTATTTGGAATATGGCGCATGCAACGACCAAAACTGCATTCCTCCATCAACTTGCGACTTCGACTTCAAAGGTGAGGTTGCAGCCGCAAAGGAAGAGCCTAAGGCTGACGAATCAAAGGCTGAGGAGAAGAGTGCAGAGGAGGTTGAAGCTGAAGACGCTGTGGAAGAACCAGATACATTGGCTTCCGACACTGTTGCCGTTGAGGCTACCACACCAGTGGAAGGACTCTGGGCGCCAGTGATTGACAAGCTTCGCGCTTTCGACGAAGGTGGCATGTCGAATACTTCTGACAATCCTCTTTGGTACATCTTCATTCTTGGATTCCTTGGCGGTCTCGTGGCTCTCGTCACTCCTTGTGTATGGCCAATCATTCCAATGACAGTGAGCTTCTTCTTGAAGAAGGGAACAACAAAGAAGAGTACTCCAGAGGAAATTGCAGCCGCTAAGAAGAGAGGCGTGCGCGACGCTATCGTATACGGCGTTAGCATCATAGTGATTTATGTGGCTTTAGGCTTGATCGTCACAGGTTTGTTTGGAGCTTCTGCATTGAACGATCTTGCAACAAATGCTGTGTTCAACATCATCTTCTTCTTGATGCTTCTCCTCTTCGGAGCAAGCTTCATTGGCGGATTTGAACTTACATTACCATCGAGCTGGAGCAATGCAATTGATAATAAGGCAAATAACTCGACAGGTTTGCTCAGCATCTTCTTGATGGCATTCACTCTTGTGCTTGTTTCGTTCTCATGCACAGGCCCTATCATCGGATTCTTGCTTGTAGAGATGGTTACATCGAGCATCGTTGGCCCAGTGGTGGGAATGCTTGGTTTTGCAATCGCACTCGCATTGCCATTCACATTGTTCGCACTTTTCCCAACAATGCTGAAGTCTGCTCCAAAGAGCGGCAACTGGATGAATGTGGTGAAGGTGACTCTCGGTTTCATCGAGCTTGCATTCTCGCTCAAGTTCTTCTCTGTTGCAGACCTCGCATACGGATGGGGACTCCTCGACCGCGAAACATTCCTCGCGCTCTGGATCGTGCTCTTCGCTCTGCTTGGTGCATACCTTATCGGCTGGATTCGCTTCCCTCATGACGAGGATGAGTATGACGACGAGGGCAATGTGGTGGTTCGTCCTAAGACATCAGTGCCACGCTTCTTCATGTCGCTCATTTCATTTGCGTTTGCCATCTATATGATTCCTGGTCTTTGGGGGGCGCCACTCAAGGCTGTAAGTGCATTTGCTCCACCAATGAAGACTCAGGACTTCAACCTCGCCGCTGAGGAGGAGGTAAAGCCAATGTTCACAGATTATGAAGAAGGCATGAAATACGCAGCAGCACACAATATGCCTGTAATGATCGACTTCACAGGCTATGGCTGCGTGAACTGCCGCAAGATGGAAGCAGCTGTGTTTGTGGATCCTACAGTAGCAGAGATCATGACAAAGGACTACGTTCTCATCCAGCTCTACGTAGATGAGAAGGCTAAACTCCCAGAGCCAATAGAGGTGGACGACAATGGACAGGTTCGCAAGTTGCGTACAATAGGCGACAAGTGGAGCTATCTGCAGTCGAGCAAGTTTGGTGCCAATGCACAGCCTTTCTATGTTCTTCTTGACAACGAAGGCAATCCTCTTGAGAAGAGCTATTCTTACGACGAGGATATTCCAAAGTATCTTGAATGGCTGAACTCTGGATTGAAGAATTACAAGAAGTAACTAACCTATAAAATTGTTTTTCCTGTGTATAAAGACGGTAATCTATATATAGCTCATTGCTCAGAAGGTCCTATCAACCTTGTGGGAAAGATGTGTAACAGACATGGACTCATTGCTGGTGCAACTGGTACTGGCAAGACAGTGAGTCTGCAAGTGATGGCAGAGACATTCTGTCAGGCTGGCGTGCCTTGCTTCATGGCAGACATGAAGGGCGACCTATCTGGCATCAGTCAGGTGGGCAAAACTTCGGGATTCATCGAGAAGCGATGCGTGGAGTTTGGCATAGAGAACCCAGAGTATCAGTCTTGCCCAGTGCGTTTCTTCGATGTGTTTGGCGAGCAGGGTTTCCCAATGCGCACAACAGTTTCGGCTATGGGACCTCAGTTGCTGGCACGACTGATGGAACTGAACGATATCCAGACAGGAGTGCTCAACATCGTGTTCCGTATTGCCGACGAGGCGCAGCTTCTGCTCATCGACATCAAGGACTTGCGCTTGATGCTCGACTTCGTGGGCAAGAATGCCTCGCAGTTCACTACTCAGTATGGCAACATCTCGTCTGCCAGCATCGGTGCCATCCAGCGAGCCTTGCTGCAGATGGAGTCGGAGGGTGCTGACAAGTTCTTTGGCGAGCCAGCATTCAATGTGATGGATCTTATTGCTCAGGAGGGCGGCAAGGGTGTGATGAACGTGCTTGCTGCAGACAAGCTGATGATGAAGCCAAAACTCTATAGCACTTTCCTGCTTTGGCTCATGACAGAACTTTACGCCAATCTTCCAGAGGTTGGCGACATGGAATTGCCAAAGCTCATCTTCTTCTTCGACGAGGCACACATGCTCTTTGAAGGTACATCGGTAGCTCTGGTTGACAAGCTTGAGCAGATCATCCGTCTCATCCGTTCAAAAGGTGTTGGCATATACTTCATCACTCAGTCGCCAACAGACATTCCAGACAATATTCTTGGTCAGCTTGGCAATCGTGTGCAGCACGCTTTGCGCGCCTACACTCCAAAGGATCAGAAGGCAGTGAAGGCTGCTGCTCAGACGTTCCGTGCCAATCCGCAGTTCAATACTGAAGATGCTATCATGAACCTTGAGACAGGCGAGGCGTTGGTGTCTGTGCTCGACGAGAAGGGTGCGCCAACCATCGTACAACGTGCACGCATATTGTTCCCGCTCAGTCAGATTGGGGCCATCACTGCAGGTCAGCGATTGGATATTCAAGAAGCTGCCCCTGCCAATATAAAGGCATATAACGATTTCTTCGATCGCGAGAGCGCATACGAAGTGCTGACGGAGCACAACGAGAAGGTTGAGGCTGAAGCCGAGGCGGAGCGTCAGCAGAAGGAGGCAGAGAAAGCTCAGAAGCAAGCAGAAAAAGAGCGTGCGGCAGCAGAAAAGGAGGCAGCCCGTCAGAAGAAAGAGGAACAGAAAAGTTCAGGGTGGAAGCGTACGATTTTTGGCACGTTGATTGGTGCCGTCGTGACGAGTGTGGCTCGTTCGGTTGGAACACAGGTGGGCAAGTCAATCACTGGCGCAGGCAGCAAGAAGACTACTTCCACTAAGAGTGGTTCGTCAAAGTCTTCTACTTCGAAGAAGTCAACAGGAGGCTCTATTCTTGAAACCGCTGCAAAGACTGCAACTACAACTGCTGCCCGTAAGGTGACAACAGAGGTCCTGAAAAGTATATTTAAATAAAAAAACAGATAGAGGCAACAATGTAACAGAATAGTTCACCGTCTGAAGACTTTAAAAAACAATTGCAGAGTAGTTAAGCAACGATGTTGCATAAAGAACTGCATTGTTGCCTTGCATTATATTTATGGAAAAAGAATTGCGTGACCAGATAATACGTCTTGTGAAAAGCGAAGTTGTGCCTGCCGTTGGGTGCACAGAACCCATTGCCGTGGCACTTTGCGTGGCAAAAGCGACTGAGAAGTTGGGCGAACGCCCAGAGAAGATCAATGTGCAGCTGAGTGCCAATATCTTGAAGAATGCAATGGGCGTTGGTATTCCTGGCACGGGAATGATTGGTTTGCCAATCGCAATCGCACTGGGGGCGCTCGTGGGCAAGTCGGAGTATCAGCTTGAGGTGCTGAAGGATGTCAATCCTGAGGCTGTTGAGGCTGGTAAGGTTTACATCAATGAGAAGCGCATCAGCGTATCCTTGAAAGAAGACGCACCTGACAAGTTGTATATTGAAGTGGGAGTTTGTGCTGGCGAGAAATCGGCAAAAGCAATAATCCAGGGTGGACATACAAATTTTGTGGAAGAGGGCGCTGGCTCGGATGCCGCTTGCGATGGCGCAGAAGTGGCAGAAGATGCTGATGGCTGGTTAAGCATGAAGCTTGTGTATGAATTTGCAACAAAGGCTCCTCTTTCTGAAATAGATTTCATCCTTGAGGCAAAGCGCTTGAATGAGGCTGCCGCAATGCTGTCTTTGCAAGGAAACTATGGCCATAAGCTTGGCAAGACGCTCACTCGCCCATTAGGCAAGGGCATCATGGGTGACACGATATTTTCTCACATCATTTCCTCTACAGCTTTGGCTTGCGATGCTCGTATGGCTGGCGCAATGATTCCTGTAATGTCAAACTCGGGCTCTGGCAATCAGGGCATTTGTGCTACATTGCCTGTGGTGAAGTTTGCGGAGGAGAATCACAATACTGAGGAAGAATTGATCCGCGCATTGATGCTTAGCCATCTCACTGCTATTTACATCAAACAGTCTCTTGGCAAACTCTCTGCCCTTTGCGGATGCGTGGTTGCATCTACTGGCAGCAGCTGCGGCATTACATACTTGATGGGTGGCACGTATGAGCAGGTCACGTTTGCAGTTAAGAATATGGTTGCAAACCTCACAGGCATGATTTGCGATGGCGCAAAGCCTTCGTGCGCATTGAAACTTGCCAGCGGCGTCAGCACAGCAGTACTCTCTGCCATGCTTGCCGTTCAAGACAATTGCGTCTCTTCGTGCGAAGGAATCATCGACGATGATGTTGACCGTTCCATCCACAACCTTACCACAATTGGCAAGGATGCGATGAACGAAACGGACATGTGCGTGCTCGACATTATGACTGGAAAGTAAAAATGATATTTTAGATGCGTTTGTTTTGCAACAGCGACAATTTGTTGAATACTTGCAATACAAACGCTTTTTTGTGTCTAATATCTTTATCCATCCCTGCGATTCTATTCGTACTGTGATGGCAAGCAGCCGAACTTCTGCTTGAACAAGCGTCGGAAGGTGTGGTCGTTGCCGAACCCAGCATCGTAACATACTTGTGATTTCGCTATGCGGCCTTCGCGCAAAAGCTTGGCTGCATAGTTCAGTCGCAGGTTGTTGATGTATTCGTTGAATGTGCAGTGGAGAACCTTGTTGAAGTAGTCGGAAACGTAGTGACGATTCGTGCCGAGTTTCTGAGCTATCCAGTCTATGTTCACGTCTGGATCGAGGTAGAACTGCTTGCGCTCAAGAGCGCGAATCTCTTCGTTGAAGTCCATCTTGAAACGCAAGCGTGATAGGATTTCTTCCCATCTGCTGGTGATGCGCTCATTGAATCGCTGCTTGCTCTGCTGAATTGCTTCGGCAGCAGGTATGCCATTGTCAAGCAATTCTGCGAACTCATGAATAGTTGACAGGATGACTATGTTCTCTTTGTTTCGCTTGATGGTTTCATCCGATTCCATATCAAAGTACTCGTCTATCAGCATGTCAAAGTATTCGCCCTTCTCTTCCTCGGGCAGCGAGGCATAGAGATGCGACAGGTCGAGCACAGGATGTCCGTAGCAAACTCTTCCCATATCTGTGAATATTGCTTCGTCGTTCTGCTTCATGATGCATGAGGATGTAAGGTTGCCGTGGAGCAGCGATGTGGCATCTGGCAGCACTTTCAACATCTGCAGAAGCTTGCTGACTGCATCCTCGCCCAGATAAGGCTCAAGTGCTTGAATGCGCTTCTTCATCTCTGCGTGACCATACAGGAGCGAACCTTCTTCTGGATTCACTTTCACGTCATGCAGATTGCGCAGCATCTTGCCCAGTGCAACAGCCTTGATCTTCATTGGCATTGTGCTCTCATATATCAAGCCGTATCTGCCATTCACCCTCACCATGTCGAATGCCATGGCTGTAGGAACGCCAAGCACAAACACTTGTTTCGCCATTGCCAGCTCGTTGTCAACATCTTCCTTTGTCGTTCCTTCTGGAAATACCTTCACCACAGTGTCTTCTGTTAGCTGATACACATCTTTCCTTCCGTTCACCAGCTGGCATCCTTCCACGCTGACGCTTGGCAGTGCCTTTTCCACTGTGATGATTTTGTCGAATCCTGTGAGTGAAAATACATTATACACGTCTGGATTTGCACCAATGATACGCATATTGTCAACCTTTTTCTTCAGCATGAGCATGACACGAAGGCCCATGCTGGAAATGAATGTCATGCTGTTTGCATCCACCACAACGCTGCTCACGCTGCTCTGACAATCGACTAGGCCTATCATATCTTTTTGCAGAACCTGAGCTTCTGCTGCTGTGATTCTGCCTGAAATTGCAATGGTCAACTGACCTTCATTGTATTTTGACTGTATTTCCATACTTGTTTTTGTAAAAATTATTTGGGTACAAAAATACGCTTTTTTATTTATTCTGCGAAATAATCAAAGAAAATACCAACGAAAAAACTTCGACAATATGAAGGTTGTCGAAGTTTTTTATTGTAATAATACTTGAATGGCTAATATGCCTGAACTGCAATCTCAGCTCCACGGTCGAATGCCTGCTTGATCAGTTCGCCGCTCTTGTTGATTTTGCACACGCTGATGTCTGTTCCCTCCACGTCAATCACTGTGCCTGAGCCGATTTGCTGACGCGCGATACGACCAGCGATGCGCTTCACGATGAATACATCCACGTGAGAGTTGAGGAAGAGGCGGTTGTCTGAGCCAAGGTCGATGTAGAACTCCTTCAGCTTCTGCTTTTTGCCCTTCATGAAGCCTTTCTCCAGCATGTGGCCACGCAGAGGGTATGCTCTGCGCATTGCACTAGCGGCATCCACCCAAAGGTTGTTTTGCGCATACTCGCGACACGTAGCTATGCTGTTGAAGATACTGAGCCATGTGTAGCCAGTCACTTGCTTATTATATACAACGTGGTTGTCGGAAGGATCTGTCAGCGTGATATATGCCACGATGCGGGCTTCCTTATCCATAATGTTATTGTTGAGCTTCTCTGTGAAGTTGCAGAATACAATTTTTGCAGAGAATACCAAGCAGTTGCCGCTTGCTTTGTCTTCTGGCGACACAGCGCCTGTCTTCACCACAAAGCGGTTCACGTCGCGCAGGCATCCTGCAAGCGCTTCTTTTGCGCCTTCCACCATTGTTTCGTCTTCTATGCTGATCTCGTTGTTCACAAGACCTGTCAGGAAACCAACAGTCTTCTGCCCCTTGGTGAGTGGCTGATAGGTGATTTCGCCAATATAAACTGGAATCTTAGGATTCTCGTACACCAGCATCTGCTCTTGTGCTGATTGTTCTGAAATGGAAACTGTGTCCTGTGCTGCATTCTGTGCCATTGCTGAGAGCATCATTATGCATGCTGATATGAGAGTTATAAACTTTTTCATTGTTCTGAGTTATTTAGAATATATCTTGATCTTTTATTTTCTTTGGTTTTGAAGTCACTACCATCTTGACCTCTTTCTCTAAGCTCTTGGTGATGAACGAAGCGCCTTTGATGATTTTGCAGGAACAGAGGTCGTCCCCCATCACTTCTATCACCTTGAGCTCGCCCTTGTATTTGCCATTTTGAGTGATGTAGAGCCTCATGTCTGGGTAGATGCCGTGCAGCGAGCCAAGGTCCACGTAGCATTGATTTTCTTTCACCTTGCCGTTTATCTGCTCCACGCCTTTCTCCAAGATGCTGCCTGTCACTGGCAGTGCCTCGAATATGAAGGTTTCTGTCTCGTGTGCAAGTCGTCTGCAAGCTTGAGTCTTGAGCGTTGCTATGTTGTCGAAACTGTAGAATGTGTCTGACCATCCTCTGTATGCCTTGCTTGCCACTTCCTTGCCTGTGCTTTCATCCACTATCGAGGCAACGACTCTGATCATGCATCCCGCAGGATTGCCTGTGTTTGTCTCTGCTGTGGTGATGACGCCTTTCAGTCGGTAGTCGGCAGTGGCATTCTGGTCACTTGGCCTGTTCACCCATGGCAGGTTGGACGCTCCTGATGCAATGGCTTCGCATATTTGTGATACCATCGACTTGTCTGGCATGTAAATTGTGTTTGGGTCGGTAACGGCTACCAGTACGTTGAGTGCTATCTTGCCTGCTGTAGGTCGCTTGTATTCAAAATCTTCTACCTGCATGCTGATGGTTTTGGGAGCAGTTTGTGCCTTGATTCCTATGCAGAAAAGAACAAGGAAAAGAGCTATGATGATGCGGTTGGTATTCATGACGTGAAATTGGATGTTTAGTTGCTTGTTCTGTTGTTTTTATCTCTTATAGCTGTTTTTAGATAAATGCATAACGAGAAACAGGAAAATAGTAATGGGCAAGCGAACTGTAAGTTCCAATGTTGTCGAAACCTGCATTCTTCTGCTGCTTATGCATGTTTGCAACAGAGGAGTGTATTGTACGGAATGCTGATGCCATAACAGATTTTGCGATTGCGAGGAAAGAATTGAACTTTTTCATGATTGACAGTTTTTGAAGTTTTGATTTTAGTTTTGTCTTTGTTTTTGCTTTTGTAAGCAGTTTTTTTGTTTGACGCTGCAAAGGTACGGACATTTTCGTTCTCTCCTCGGACACAAACTGAAAAGCTTGTGTACATTTTGTGAAAATCTGAAATGTATGATTTTAACGGCCTGCAAAGGCTGTAATTTCTGTTATATATGTGATGAAGCACACATGTTTTGTGTTGTCCCATCAGATATCATGCATAAGCCTAAAATATTGGCTGTGACTTGCTTTGTTGCTGATTTCTCTATAATAATCAGGACAAAATACGTCAGAAGAATTAGAACTTTTTGATTCTGAAATGGCAATAAGGCTCACCGCCTGTCTTGTCGTAATACATTTGGTGGTATTCCTCTCCAATCCAGAAAGGACATTCTGGCAAAAGGAGTGTGTTCACTTCGTATCCTTTGTCACGAAGTAAATTCATGACGGTCTCTGCTGTCCTTTTTTGTTGCTCATTGCGATAGAAAATGCAACTGCGATACTGTGGACCTATGTCGGGACCAACTCCGTCGGTTTGGGCTGGGTCGTGCATTTCGAAGAATATCTTGCAGAGATCTGTATAGGATATAAGTTCTGGGGTGTATTCCACAATCACAGCTTCCACATGGTGGGTTTTGTGAGCACGAACGTCTTCGTATGTTGGTGCGTCCTCTTCGCCGCCAGTGTATCCAACCAGCGTGGTGAGCACTCCTTCTTCTTTTTCAAATTCGTGCTGCACTCCCCAGAAGCAGCCTCCGGCGAATATGGCAATCTCTATTCCCTCCTTGTCGGGAGTCTCGTACAGACCGACTCTTGATCTTTCTTCAACAGCCTTGCGTACCATCTTTAATGCTCTTCCATGCTTCTTTTGCAAATCGGGGTAAGCCTTGCCTCTGTCAAAATTGTGCTGAAGGTCGTTGTATTTTACTTGCAGGGCAATTGGGTTGCCAGAGTCAATGATGTTTTGTACATAGTCGAAGTAATCTGTTCCTTCCTCGTGTGTTAGTAGTCTCAGGGCATTTACAATGCCTTCGGGGATTCCTGAGCTGAGCAAGTCCTCGAATGTGTTGTCTGTGTCTTCCACTACGTCGTGCAAGAAGCCTGCTATCTTCTCTTCATCAGTATTGCCCATCATGCCAACCGTGATGGGGTGGAGTATCGCCGGGCAACCGTCCTTGTCGAGCTGTCCTGCATGGGCTTTTGTCGCTATTTGCAATGCTATGTCTATTAGGTGCATGGTCGTGATATTTTTATTAGCACAAATGTACACATTATAAATTATACTGACTATAAAATGCCGAATAAATGCATTTCGCAAACAAAAATGATATGTTTTTAGTGGTCATTTGCTTGCTGGAGACTGAAATTTGAGAAAAAGTGTCTTGATTTAAAGTATAAAGCGTAACTTTGCATTATAGAATAATAATAAAAACGAAAAACAATGGTTTCGGTTAGACCTATAAAAAATAGTGGCAAAGACTTGAAAGCCTTCATAGAGTTCAACTATGAGCTATACAAGGGCAACGATTGCTATATCCCGGATCTGTACATGGATATGCAGAACACGTTCAATCCAAAGAAGAATGCGGGACTGGAGTTCAGTGATATTCAACTTTTCCTGGCTTATGACGAGAGAGGCAAAGTGGTGGGCCGCGTGGCTGCCATCATCAATCATCGTGCCAATGAGACGTGGAACGTGAAGAACGTACGCTTTGGCTGGTTTGACATGATTGATGACGTCCAGGTGAGCGAGGCTTTGTTGGATGCTGTTGCGAAATGGGGCAAGGAGCGCGGCATGACCTCTATTCAGGGTCCCATGGGTATCACGGACATGGACAAAGAAGGCATGCTCTTTGAGGGCTTCGACAAGCTTGGCACAATGAACACCTATTATAATTATGCTTACTATCCTGAGCATATGGAAAAGCTTGGGTATGAGAAAGAGGCTGACTGGCTGGAGCTCCGCATGGATGTGCCAAAAGAGGTGCCAGACAAGTATCACCGTGTGGCTCAGCTCACGATGCAGCGATACAATCTTCATATCAAGAAGATTACTAAGGAAGATCTGGACAAACGCAACTATGGTCAGAAGATCTTCAACCTCATAAATGAGGCATACGCTCCACTTTTCGGCTATTCTAAGATGACTCAGAAGCAGATTGATCAGTATGTGGCTACTTACCTTCCTATGCTCGACCTGAAAATGATTACACTCGTGGAGGAGGATGAGACGAATGATATAATCTGCGCTGGCATCTCAATGCCTTCGCTGGCAAGGGCTCTGCAGAAGTCGGGAGGCAAGCTGTTTCCTTTCGGATGGTATCATCTGCTGAAGTCGCTCAAGTTCAAGCATGAGGATGGCATAGAGCTTCTGCTCATCGCTGCTCGCCCTGACTATCAGGGGCGCGGCGTGACGGCTCTGCTGTTCGACGACTTGATTCCACTCTTCCAGGGCATGGGCTTCAAGTGGGCAGAGACGAACGTGATTCTTGAAACGAACGCCAAGAATCTTACGCAGTGGACATACCTGAATCCACAGATAGTGAAGCGTCGTCGTTGCTGGAAGAAGGAGTTGTAGCACGATGATGGAAACAATAAAAAGCGTTAAATGCTTGCATGTTTCAGAAAAAAGCAGTAATTTTGAATGGAATTTCGGGGGTGAAACTCCTGTAACTAATCTTTAAGACTAATATTTTAACTAATAACAAATTGTAATTATGGCAGATAACAACAATCAGCAGCTCCAGATCGAGCTCAAGCCAGAAGTGGCAGAGGGTACATACGCTAACCTCGCCATCATCACTCACTCAAGTTGCGAGGTAATCACTGATTTCATTCAGATGATGCCAGGCATGCCAAAGGCACAGGTGAAGAGCCGCATCATTATGGCTCCAGAGCATGCTAAGCGCCTTCTTTTCGCTCTTCAAGACAATATTCAGAAGTATGAGCAGCAGTTCGGACAGATTCAGCTTCAGCAGATGCAGCAGCAACAGCCAGCTGAGGGTCGCACTATTGCTCCATTTGCTATCAAGAAAGGCGAGGCTTAATTCTCGATTCTTCGCGCGTACATATTATTATATGATAATAGTTGGCAGTCAGTTGCCACGAAGTGCATTTCGCATTTCGTGGCAATTGTTGTGTTGTAATGTGATATTTCGTACATTTGTTGTGAGGCTAAAACAGTTGTTTTTGCGCTTAAGAGTGTTAAATAATTCTAAATTTGGCTCAAAAACGTGGTTTTTTGAACAAATGATGAAAATTTAACTGCTTAAAAATATGTTGTTTGGCAGAAAATTCGTAACTTTGCAGCACTTTTTGGAGTAGTGCGCGCCTTAGTTAGGCGCATTGAGCATCTATGTGTTGCAGAAACCTTGTGGAAATGAGGTTAGGGGTGAATAGAGAATGATGCCAAATATAGCACGAAGCAAAGCGAGTAGCTGACCACAAAGAACAGCGTGTCTTCTCTGCGGAGAGGATGAAATAGGGTGGGCACTCGAATTGAATGACAATAATTAAATAAAATAATAATATAAAAAATTAAACAAAATGCCTACTATTCAACAATTGGTAAGAAAAGGCCGTCAGGTGTTGGTAGACAAGAGCAAGTCTCCTGCTTTGGATTCATGCCCACAGCGTCGTGGTGTTTGCGTACGCGTTTACACAACAACTCCTAAGAAGCCTAATTCAGCGATGAGAAAGGTCGCTCGTGTTCGTTTGACAAACAAGAAGGAGGTTAACTCTTACATTCCAGGTGAGGGACACAACCTTCAGGAGCACTCAATCGTACTTGTACGTGGTGGTCGTGTAAAGGACCTTCCAGGTGTACGTTATCACATCATTCGTGGTGCTCTTGATACTGCTGGTGTTGCAAGCCGCACACAGCGTCGTTCTAAGTACGGAGCTAAGCGTCCAAAGGCAAAGAAGTAATAACATCTTATCGCGAGAAACTAACAGTTTTTTCAATTTCACAAAGTTTGGTTTGACGGAAATGCTTGAAAGGGTTGAGTAAATGCCCTGGAGTGGGCGTTGAAGACACACACACGATGCAGCCTCAGACTAAAGAAAGATTAAATCAAACAAAAAAAATGAGAAAAGCTAAACCAAAGAAGCGTGTGATCCTTCCAGATCCAGTCTTCGGTGACGTTAAGGTAACTAAGTTCGTTAACAACTTGATGTATGATGGAAAGAAGAGCGTTGCTTACACAATCTTCTACACTGCACTCAAGAATGTAGAGAACAAGATGAAGAACGAGGAGAAGTCTCCACTCGAAATCTGGAAGAAGGCTCTCGATAACGTAACTCCACAGGTTGAGGTAAAGAGCCGCCGTATCGGTGGTGCTACTTTCCAGGTTCCAACTGAAATCCGTCCTGACCGTAAGGAGGCAATCTCTATGAAGAACCTCATCCAGTTCGCTCGCAAGCGCTCAGGCAAGAGCATGGCAGACAAGCTTTCTGCTGAGATTATGGATGCTTTCAATGAGCAGGGTGGCGCATTCAAGCGCAAGGAGGATATGCACCGCATGGCTGAGGCTAACCGTGCATTCGCACACTTCCGCTTCTAAGAGTTAAATAGTAAATCGTAAATTAGTAAATAGTAAATACTAGATATGGCAAAGCAAGATTTGCACCTTACCCGTAACTTCGGCATCATGGCACACATCGATGCTGGTAAGACTACGACTTCAGAGCGTATTCTTTTCTACACTGGTAAGACTCACAAGATTGGTGAGGTTCATGATGGCGGTGCTACAATGGACTGGATGGCTCAGGAGCAGGAGCGTGGTATCACTATCACATCTGCTGCTACTACAGCTTACTGGACATACGACGGCAACAAGTACAAGTTCAACCTTATCGATACTCCGGGACACGTTGACTTCACTGCTGAGGTTGAACGTTCACTCCGCGTTCTCGACGGCGCTGTTGCGACTTACTGCGCAGTAGGTGGTGTAGAGCCACAGTCAGAGACAGTATGGCGTCAGGCTGACAAGTACAACGTACCACGTATGGGTTACGTTAACAAGATGGACCGTTCCGGTGCTGACTTCTTCGAGGTTGTTCGCCAGATGAAGGAGGTTCTCGGTGCTAACCCAGTTCCTGTTGTAATTCCAATCGGTGCAGAGGAGAACTTCAAGGGTATCGTTGACCTTATTGATATGAAGGGTATCATCTGGCATGACGAGACTCAGGGTGCTGAGTACGACATCATCGACATCCCTGCAGAACTCGTTGACGAGGCTGAGGAGTGGCGTAACAAGATGCTTGAGTCTGTTGCTGAGTTCGATGACGTTCTCATGGAGAAGTTCTTCGACGATCCTTCTACAATCACTAAGGAAGAGATCATCTCTGCAATCCGTAAGGCAACTATCTCTCTTGCTTGCACTCCAATGCTCTGTGGTTCTTCATTCAAGAACAAAGGCGTTCAGACTCTTCTTAACTACATCTGCGCATTCCTTCCATCACCACTCGACACTGAGTCGGTAGAGGGCACAAACCCTGACACTAAGGAGCCAGAAACTCGTCAGCCATCTGAGGATGAGAAGACTTCTGCACTCGCATTTAAGATTGCTACTGACCCATATGTAGGCCGTCTCACATTCATCCGTGTTTACTCAGGTAAGATTGAGGCTGGTTCATACACATACAACACTCGCTCGGGTAAGAAGGAGCGTGTTTCACGTCTCTTCCAGATGCACTCTAACCACCAGAACCCAGTTGAGGTAATCGGTGCAGGTGACATCGGCGCAGTTGTAGGTCTCAAGGATATCCACACTGGTGATACTCTCTGTGACGAGGACGCACCAATCGTACTCGAGTCAATGGAGTTCCCTGATCCAGTTATCGGTATCGCAGTTGAACCTAAGACTCAGAAGGACCTTGATAAGCTTTCTATTGGTCTCCAGAAGCTTGCTGAGGAAGACCCAACATTCACAGTTAAGACTGATGAACAGAGCGGCCAGACAGTTATCTCTGGTATGGGTGAGCTTCACCTCGATATCATCATCGACCGTCTCAAGCGCGAGTTCAAGGTTGAATGTAACCAGGGTAAGCCACAGGTTAACTACAAGGAGGCAATCACTAAGACTGTTAATCTCCGTGAGGTTTATAAGAAGCAGTCTGGTGGTCGTGGTAAGTTCGCAGACATCATCGTAAACGTTGGTCCTGTTGATGACGATTTCGAAGGAACAGGTCTCCAGTTTGTTGATGAGGTAAAGGGTGGTAACGTTCCTAAGGAATTCATTCCATCAGTTCAGAAGGGCTTCGCAGAGGCAATGAAGAACGGTGTGCTTGGTGGCTTCCCAATGGATAGTATGAAGGTTACTCTCGTGGATGGTTCATTCCACCCAGTTGACTCTGACCAGTTGTCATTCGAAGTTGCAGCTCGCCAGGCTTACAAGAACGCTTGCTCACAGGCTAAGCCAGTTCTCATGGAGCCAATCATGAAGCTTGAGGTTACTACTCCAGAAGAGAACATGGGTGACGTAATCGGTGACCTTAACAAGCGTCGTGGCCAGGTAGAGGGTATGGATACTACTCGTTCAGGTGCTCGTCTCGTAAAGGCAATGGTTCCACTCGGCGAGATGTTCGGTTATGTTACAGCTCTCCGTACTATCACTTCTGGTCGTGCTACTTCATCTATGACTTATGATCATCATGCTCCAGTATCAAGCTCTATCGCTAAGGAAGTGCTTGCAGAGTGTAATGGACGCGTAGATCTCGTATAATAGATTTATAGTATCTTGCGATTTTGTTGCAAGGTTAAAAAAAGCATAAAATCAAGTGAGGAGGCTCTGCACCGAGCAAACGACTCTTCGGTGCATCCTCTCCACATTTTTTAATAATATAAAATAATAGACAAATGAGTCAGCAAAAAATTCGTATTAAGCTTAAGTCTTACGACCACAACCTCGTTGACAAGTCAGCAGAGAAAATTGTTAAGACAGTGAAGGCTACTGACGCTATCGTGAGCGGACCTATTCCACTCCCAACTCACAAGCGTATCTTCACAGTTAACCGTTCTACATTCGTTAACAAGAAGTCTCGCGAGCAGTTTGAGCTCTGCACTTACAAGAGACTCATCGACATCTACAGCTCTACTACAAAGACTGTTGATGCTCTCATGAAGCTTGAACTTCCAAGCGGTGTTGAGGTTGAGATTAAGGTATAATACACAGAATTTGAGAATCTATTAAATTATTTTTGAAATGCCAGGATTAATAGGAAAAAAAATCGGAATGACATCCGTTTTCAGTGCTGATGGTAAGAATCTTCCATGCACTGTTATCGAAGTAGGTCCTTGTGTTGTAACTCAGGTAAAGACCGTAGAAAAGGATGGCTATGCTGCCGTGCAGGTAGGCTTCCAGGAGGCTAAGGAGAAGAATACCACCAAGCCAATGATGGGTCACTTCCAGAAGGCTGGTACAACACCAAAGAGACACTTGGCCGAGTTCACTTTTGACGAGGAGCACAACCTCGGTGATGTAATCACAGTTGATCTTTTCAACGACGCAACTTACGTTGACGTAATCGGAACTTCTAAAGGTAAGGGCTTCCAGGGCGTTGTTAAGCGTCACGGTTTCGGTGGTGTAGGACAAGCTACTCACGGTCAGGATGACCGTCTTCGCAAGCCAGGTTCTATCGGTGCATGTGCAACACCATCACGTGTGTTCAAGAACGTACCAATGGGCGGTCAGATGGGCGACGCTCAGGTTACAACTCACAACCTTCAGGTAATTAAAGTGGTCCCAGAGCACAACCTCCTTCTCATTAAGGGTAGCGTGCCAGGATGCAAAGGTTCAATCGTTATAATCAAGAAGTAAGCAATGGAAGTTTCAGTATTAAACATAAAGGGTGAGGATACTGGTAAGAAGGTAGTTCTGAACGATGCAATCTTCGGAATTGAACCTAACGACCACGTAATCTACCTCGCAGTAAACCAGTACCTCGCTGCTCAGCGTCAGGGTACTCACAAGTCTAAGGAAAGAAGCGAAATCACAGGCTCTACTCGTAAGCTCATCCGTCAGAAGGGTGGCGGCGGTGCACGCCGTGGCGATATCAAGTCTCCAGTTCTTCGTGGTGGTGGTCGCGTGTTCGGTCCACGTCCTCGCGACTATTGGTTTAAGCTTAACAAGAAGGTTAAGAATCTTGCTCGCAAGAGCGCACTCTCATACAAGGCTCAGCAGAACGCTATCGTTGTAGTTGAGGACTTCGATTTCGAAGCTCCAAAGACTAAGGAAGGCGTTTCAATGTTAAAGAATCTTAAAGTTGAGGGTAAGAAGACTCTTATTGTTTTGCCAGAAGTAAAAAAGAACGTAAATTTGTCAGTCCGTAATATTCAGCGTGTTGAAGTTATGACAGCAAGTGCACTCAATACTTACAAAGTAATGAATGCAAATGTTCTTGTTGTAACTGAAAATGCGCTCAAGTTGGTTGACGAAACTTTTAACAAGTAAGGAGGCATAGAATATGGCATATTTAGTAAAACCATTGGTAACTGAGAAGATGAATGCCATCTCAGAGAAGGCTGGCAACAAGTTCGGTTTCATCGTGCTTCCTCAGGCCAACAAGATCGAGATTAAAAAGGAAATTGAAGCAAAGTATAACGTTAATGTAGTTTCGGTTAACACTATGAACTACGCTGGTAAGCGTAAGAGCCGCTATACTAAGGCTGGTGTTATCAAGGGCAGCACAAAGGCTTACAAGAAGGCTATCGTTACCCTTAAGGAAGGCGAAACTATCGATTTCTATAGTAACATTTAATTAAACAAATGGGTATTCGTAAATTTAGACCAGTAACACCTGGTCAAAGACACAAGGCTATTGGTACATTCGATGATGTTACTACATCTGTACCAGAGAAAACTCTTGTTTTCGGTAAGCGCAGCACTGGCGGCCGCAACAATCAGGGTCGCATCACGGTTCGCTACAGAGGTGGTGGCCACAAGCGCTTGATTCGTATTGTCGATTTCAAGAGAGAAAAGGACGGTATTCCTGCAGTAGTGAAGACTATTGAGTACGATCCAAACCGCTCTGCGCGCATCGCACTCGTCTTCTATGCTGACGGTGAAAAGCGTTACATTGTTGCTCCTAATGGTTTGCAGGTAGGCGCAACCATCATGTCAGGCAAGGACGCAGCTCCAGACCTCGGCAACACTCTTCCACTTGAGAACATCCCAGTCGGTACTGTTATCCACAATATCGAGCTCCGTCCAGGTCAGGGTGCAAAGATGGTTCGTTCTGCAGGCAACTTCGCTCAGTTAACTTCACGTGAAGGTCGCTTCTGCGTAATCAAGCTTCCTTCAGGCGAAATTCGTAAGGTTCTCTCAGTTTGCCGTGCTACTATCGGTAGCGTAAGCAACTCAGACCACGCACTTGAATCTTCAGGTAAGGCAGGTCGCAGCCGTTGGCTCGGTCGTCGTCCACACAACCGTGGTGTTGTAATGAACCCAATCGATCACCCAATGGGTGGTGGTGAGGGACGTCACACTGGTGGACACCCACGCTCACGTAACGGCCTCTACGCTAAGGGTCTTAAGACTCGTGCACCAAAGAAGCAGTCAAGCAAGTACATTATCGAAAGACGTAACAAGTAATAAAGTTAACTGAATATGAGTCGTTCATTAAAAAAAGGTCCATATATCAACGTAAAGCTCGAGAAGAAGGTTCTCGCTATGAACGAGAGCGGCAAGAAGAGCGTTATCAAGTCATGGGCTCGCGCTTCAATGATATCTCCTGACTTCGTAGGACATACTATTGCAGTGCATAACGGTAACAAATTTATCCCTGTTTACATTACTGAAAATATGGTAGGCCACAAGCTCGGTGAGTTCGCGCTTACTCGTACTTTCCGCGGTCACGCAGGTAATAAGAAGAAGTAATAGGAAAACAGGCTTCAACCAAGTAAAAAAGACTTTTATATAATGGGAGCAAGAAAAAGATTAATGGCCGAAAAGAATAAGGAGGCCAAAAAGACTACTTACTTCGCTAGTCTTCGCAATGTCCCTTCTTCACCTCGCAAGATGCGCTATGTTGCTGACCTCGTTCGCGGCATGGAAGTGAGCAAGGCTCTTGCAACTCTCAAGTTCAACAGCAAGGATGCTGCAAAGGATCTCGAGAAGTTGCTTCGCTCTGCAATTGCTAACTGGGAGCAGAAGAATGACCGCAAGGCTGAAAACGGTGAACTCTATATCTCAAAGATTTTTGTTGACGAAGGCGCAACTCTCAAGCGTATGAGACCAGCACCTCAGGGACGTGGCTACAGAATCCGTAAGCGTTCTAACCACGTAACCATTTTCGTGGACGCTAAAACTAATGAAGAAAAGTAATTATGGGACAAAAATGTAATCCAATAAGCAACCGCCTCGGTATTGTAAGAGGTTGGGATTCTAACTGGTTCGGCGGAAATGATTTTGGTGACAACCTCCTCGAGGACAACAAAATCCGCAAGTACCTCAACAAGCGCCTTGAAAAGGCAAGCGTTTCTAAGATTGTTATCGAGCGTACTCTTAAGCTCGTCACTATCACAATCTGCACTGCACGTCCAGGCTTTATCATCGGTAAGGGTGGCGAACAGGTAGAGGCTCTTAAGAAAGAGCTCAAGAAGGTGACTGACAAGGACGTTCAGATTAACATCTTCGAGGTAAAGCGCCCTGAGCTTGATGCAGTGATTGTTGCTAATAACATCGCTCGCCAGATTGAGGGTAAGATTGCTTACCGTCGCGCAATCAAGACTGCTATTGCAAACACAATGCGCTCTGGTGCTGAAGGTATCAAGATTCAGATTTCTGGTCGTTTGAACGGTGCAGAAATGTCTCGTTCAGAGATGTACAAGGAAGGACGTACTCCTCTCCACACTCTCCGTGCTGATATCGACTACTGCCTTGCTGAGGCTCTTACTAAGGTTGGTCTCCTTGGTATCAAGGTTTGGATCTGCCGTGGCGAGAAGTTTGGCAAGCAGGATCTCACTCCTAACTTCACACAGGCTAAGGAGTCTAGTCGCAGCAACAACAATGGCGGCGGACGTCGTTTCAGAAACAAGAAGTCTAACAACCGCAATTAATTAATCATGTTGCAAACCGATGCATGGCGAATCAATGCCATGCTGAGGTGCAGCGCATAGAAGACATTAACTATGTTACAGCCAAAAAGACAAAAATATAGAAGACCGCAAAAAGGTCGCGGTCGTTGGAAGGGTGTCTCACATAGAGGTACTGAACTCGCTTTCGGTAGCTTTGGCATAAAGGCTCTCGAGACTAAGTGGATCACTGCTCGCCAGATTGAGGCTGCCCGTGTTGCTATCACACGTTACATGCAGCGTCAGGGTCAAGTTTGGATCCGCATCTTCCCTGATAAGCCAATCACAAAGAAGCCTGCTGACGTCCGAATGGGTAAGGGTAAGGGTGATCCATACCAGTACGTATTCCCAGCAAAGCCAGGCCGCATCCTTTTCGAGATTGAAGGTGTTTCATACGACATCGCTAAGGAGGCTCTCCGACTCGGTGCACAGAAACTTCCTACTACTACAAAGTTTGTTGTACGTCGTGATTACGACAAAAACGCTTAATTATGAAAATTTCAGAAATTAGAGAACTTACTACAGAAGAGCTCGCTGAGCGCATCGAAGTTGAGGTTGCTAACCTGGCTAACATGAAGTTCAACCACAACGTTTCTCCACTTGAGGATAATTCTCAGATTAAGAAGTTGCGTCATGACATCGCACGTATGAAAGGCGAACTTACACAGCGTGAACTCAATAAATAAGAAGAGTTAAATGGAAGCAAGAAACTTAAGAAAGCAAAGACAGGGTGTTGTGACTAGCGATAAGATGGATAAGACTATCGTTGTTGCTGCCAAGTTCAAGGAAAAGCACCCTATATATGGTAAGTTTGTCCAAAAGACAAAGAAGTACCATGCTCACGACGAGCAGAACGATGCTCACGTAGGTGACACTGTTCTCATCATGGAAACTCGTCCATTGAGCAAAACTAAGAGATGGAGATTAGTACAAATCGTTGAAAGAGCTAAGTAAAATATGATACAGGTAGAATCAAGATTGCAGGTCGCTGATAATAGCGGTGCTCGCGAAGTTCTTTGTATCCGCGTTCTCGGTGGTACAAGACGTCGCTATGCTACTGTAGGAGACGTTATCGTCGTAGCAGTTAAGAGTGCTATTCCTACAAGTGAAGTAAAGAAGGGTTCAGTATCTAAGGCATTGATCGTACGCACAAAGAAGGAAGTACGTCGTCCTGATGGCTCTTACATCCGTTTCGATGACAATGCATGCGTTCTTTTGAACAATGCAGGCGAAATGAGAGGTAGCCGTATTTTCGGCCCTGTAGCTCGTGAGCTCCGTGCTGCTAACATGAAAGTAGTTTCTTTGGCTACTGAAGTACTTTAATCATTTAAAGAAAACACAGCAATGAGTAAATTACATATTAAGAAAGGCGACATGGTTTACGTAAACGCTGGCAACAACAAAGGTAAGACTGGAAAGGTTGTCAAGGTTCTCGTTGAGGAAAAGCGTGCCATTGTCGAGGGTGTTAACATGGTTAAGAAGAGCACTAAGCCAAGTGCTGCACACCCACAGGGAGGTATTATCGAGCAGGAGGCTCCACTCCACATTTCTAACCTTAATGTTGTTGACCCTAAGTCTGGCAAGCCAACTCGTATCGGTCGCAAGATGGGTGAGAATGGTAAGTTAGTTCGTTACGCTAAAAAGTCAGGGGAGGAAATTTAATGAGTACTACTGCAAACCTTAAGAATGTATATGCTGAGCAGATTGCTCCAGCACTCCAGAAGCAGTTCAACTACTCTTCTCCTATGCAGATTCCTGTATTGAAGAAGATCGTAGTAAACCAAGGTCTTGGTATGGCAACTGCTGATAAGAAAGTCATTGAAATTGCAATGAATGAGATCGCTCAGATCACAGGTCAAAAGCCAGTTGCTACTAAGTCAAAGAAGGATATCTCAAACTTCCGTCTTCGTAAGCAGATGCCTATCGGCGTTATGGTGACTCTCCGTCGTGAGCGTATGTACGAGTTCCTTGAGAAGCTTATTCGTGTTTCTCTCCCTCGTATCCGTGACTTCAAGGGTATTGAGTCTAAGTTCGATGGCCGCGGTAACTATACACTTGGCATCACTGAGCAGATCATCTTCCCTGAGATCAACATCGATCAGGTTGACAAGATCATGGGTATGAACATCACATTCGTTACTACTGCAAAGACTGACGAAGAGGGTTACGCACTCCTCAAGGCATTCGGTCTTCCATTCAAAGACGCTAAAAAGTAAGATATATGGCAAAGGAATCAATGAAAGCACGCGAGGTAAAGCGTGCAAAACTTGTAGCTAAGTATGCCGCTAAGCGTGCTGCTTTGAAGAAGGTTATCGCTACATCTGAGGATCCAATCGAAGCTTACGAGGCAGCTCGTGCTCTTCAGGCTATCCCAGCAAATGCAAACCCTATCCGTCTTCACAACCGCTGCAAGATTACTGGACGTCCAAGAGGTTATATCCGTCAGTTCGGTCTCTCTCGTATCCAGTTCCGCGAAATGGCATCTGCAGGTTTGATCCCAGGTGTTAAGAAGGCAAGCTGGTAATCAAAAATCAAGAGTTTACCACAAGTTCGGGAGTGGTAAACTCATGATAATTTGTTATAGCAAAATAATAAGCAGGATGTTATTTTTTGTTAAAAAAAGGCGTTGCGGGTCCTTATTTGACGAAAAATACACGAACATATAATAAAAAGTTGTAAATTTGCACGCTTTTAGACAAGGTCCAACCGTCTGAAACGTGTAATTTTACGTGTTTTTACGTGTTCGTCCTAGTCCTCTAAAGCTAAAATTTTCATTATTGTTAAATATTGTCGGGCATTAATAACCCAGTCCCGATTAATTTAATTTTATCATGACAGATCCAATAGCTGATTATCTCACGAGACTGAGAAACGCAATCCAGGCTAAGCACAAGATTGTTGAAGTACCAGCCTCAAACCTCAAGAAGGAAATCACAAAGATTCTCTTCGACAAAGGTTACATTTTGAACTACAAGTTCGTAGAAGAGGGTCCTCAGGGCACTATTAAGGTTGCTCTCAAGTATGACCCACAGACAAAAGTAAGCGCTATTCAGTGCTTGAAGCGTGTTTCACGTCCAGGTCTCCGTAAGTACACTGGATACAAGGACATGCCACGTGTAATTAACGGATTAGGTATCGCAGTGGTATCTACATCTAAAGGTGTTATGACAGACAAAGAAGCTTCAGAGCTCAAGGTTGGCGGTGAAGTTCTTTGCTATGTTTATTAATTAAGGAGGATATATAATGTCTAGAATTGGTAAATTACCTATTATTATTCCTGCTGGAGTTACTATTACTCATAAGGATGACATTGTAACTGTAAAAGGTCCTAAAGGCGAGCTTAGCCAGTACGTAAACCCTGCAATTAAGGTTACTATTGAGGACGGTCAGGTGACAATGGAGGAGAATCAGGAACTCATGCAGGATAATGCTAAGCAGCGTCACGCATTCCACGGATTGTATCGCTCACTCGTTAACAACATGGTAATCGGTGTGTCTGAAGGTTATAAGAAGACTCTTCAGCTCGTAGGTGTAGGTTACCGCGTATCTAACCAGGGCAATGTCCTTGAGTTTGCTTTGGGCTACTCTCATGCTATCGTTTTTGAGCTCCCTAAGGAGATCAAGGTTGAGACAAAGTCAGAGAGAAATCAGGATCCTCTTATCATGCTCGAATCATGCGACAAGCAGCTGCTTGGACTCGTGTGTGCTAAGATCCGCACATTCCGTAAGCCAGAGCCTTACAAGGGTAAGGGTATTCGCTTCCAGGGTGAAGTAATTAGAAGAAAGTCTGGTAAGTCTGCTAACGCAAAATAATTAAATTGATTAGAGTATGATTACAAAGATTGAAAGACGTCTCAAAATTAAATATAGAGTACGCAATAAGATTTCTGGTACTGCTGAGCGCCCACGCATGAGCGTTTTCAGAAGCAACAAGCAGATCTATGTTCAGGTAGTCGATGACGATGCTCAGAAGACTCTCGTCGCTGCATCATCACTCGGTCTTGAGAAGACTAACAAGTCTGAGCAGGCTGCTAAGGTTGGCGAAATGGTCGCTAAGAAGGCACTCGAGGCTGGAATCACAAGTGTTGTGTTCGACCGTAACGGTTATTTGTACCACGGTAGAGTTAAGGAGGTAGCTGATGCTGCCCGTAATGCTGGTCTTAAATTCTAAAATACGATTATGGTAAATAGAGTAAAAGTACAAAACGACGCCGAGCTTAAGGATCGCTTGGTTGCTATTAATCGTGTTACTAAGGTTACTAAGGGTGGTCGTACATTCACATTCGCTGCCATCGTTGTTGTAGGTGATGGTAACGGTGTTATTGGCTATGGTCTTGGTAAGGCTGGCGAAGTTACAGCTGCAATCGCAAAGGGCGTAGAAGCAGCAAAAAAGAATTTGGTAAAGGTTCCAGTGCTTAAGGGTACTGTTCCTCATGAGGCTTACGCTAAGTTTGGTGGAGCTCGCGTTCTCATCATGCCTGCATCTGAAGGTACTGGTGTTGTAGCAGGTGGCGCTATGCGTGCAGTACTCGAGAGCGTAGGTATCACTGACGTACTTGCTAAGTCTAAGGGCTCTTCTAACCCTCACAACCTCGTGAAGGCTACAATCGAGGCTCTCGCAAATATGCGTGACCCTAAGACTATTGCACAGAACCGTGGTGTTAATTTGACAAAAGTATTCAAAGGATAAGGAGAAAAATTCACATGGCAACAATCAAGATTAAGCAGGTAAAGGGCCAGGCTGGCCGTCCAGTAGATCAGAAGAGCACACTTGAGTCTCTCGGTCTTGGCAAGATCAACAGAGTCGTTGAACGTGAGGATTCTCCATCTTTGCGTGGCATGATTCGCAAGGTAGAGCACCTTGTTGAGGTTATCGACTAACGTATTAAATAACACACTAAATTCAGACTAAAATGGAATTATATAATTTGAAGCCAGCTGAGGGTTCTACTCACAACAGCAAGCGCGTAGGCCGTGGATATGGTTCTGGCAAGGGCCGTACTTCTACAAGAGGTCACAAGGGTGCTAAGGCAAGATCTGGTTATAAGAAGAAGATTGGTTTCGAGGGTG
The DNA here is from genome assembly GCA_045600665.1 of Bacteroidaceae bacterium. Classification (GTDB taxonomy): domain Bacteria; phylum Bacteroidota; class Bacteroidia; order Bacteroidales; family Bacteroidaceae; genus Minthosoma. Next base: position 27,103 of record JAZRYI010000105.1, on the reverse strand, counting down.
GTCAGATGCCACTCCAGCGTCGTGTTCCTAAGTTCGGTTTCCAGAACATCAACCGCGTTGAGTACAAGGCTATCAATCTCGAACTTATTCAGAAGCTTGCTGAAGAGAAGAATCTCTCTAAGGTTGGCATAGCTGAGCTCATTGAGGCTGGCTACATCAACAAGAAGGCACACGTTAAGGTGCTCGGCAACGGTGAACTCACTGTTAAGGTTGATGTAGAGGCACATGCATTCTCTGCAAAGGCAGAAGCTGCAATCACAGAAAAAGGTGGTAACGCTGTAAAACTCTAATAAAATGGGAAAAGCAATCGATAAATTAAATGATATCAAGATTGTAAAGACATTCAGAAATATCATGGCAGTCGAGGATCTTCGCAATAGAATCCTCTTCACATTGATGTTTGTCGCAATCTATCGTTTCGGTTCTTATGTAGTGCTTCCTGGTATTGATACAGAAGCTCTTCAAGGACTCCGCAACCAGACAGAGGGCGGTTTGATGTCACTTCTTGATATGTTCTCCGGTGGAGCGTTCTCTAAGGCCTCTATTTTTGGTCTTGGAATTATGCCATACATCTCTGCATCTATCGTTATGCAGCTCCTGGGCATTGCTGTTCCATACTTCCAGAAGATGCAGCGTGAAGGTGAAAGCGGAAGACGCAAGATGAATCAGTACACTCGTTACTTAACAGTAGCGATTCTTCTCTTCCAAGGACCTATGTACCTTATGAATCTCCGTCAGCAGACAGGAGGAACAGCTCTCTATTCATCACTTGATTGGAACTGGTTCTTCTTCGTAGGCGCAATCATTCTTGCTGCAGGAAGTATGTTTGTCTTGTGGCTTGGTGAGAGAATCACTGATAAGGGTATTGGCAATGGCGTATCTATCATCATTATGATTGGTATCATTGCACGTTTCCCACAGGCTGTTATCGAGGAATACTCTTCTCGCTTCAACGGTCAGGGAGGTCTTGTAATATTCTTGGTTGAGATTGTACTGTTCCTTGTGGTAATCGGTGCAGCTATCCTTCTTGTTCAGGGTGTTAGACAGATTCCTGTCAACTATGCTAAGAGAATTGCTGGTGTTCGTCAAATTGGCGGTGCACGTCAGTACATTCCTCTTAAGCCATACGCAGCAAACGTTATGCCTATCATCTTTGCACAGGCAATCATGTTCGTTCCTATCACTTTGGCTCAATTCATTTCTGGCGGCAAACTTAGCCCAGTAATGAGTCAGTTGATTGACAATACAAGCTTTGTATATAATCTTATCTTTGCAGTATTGATCGTGCTCTTTACATATTTGTACACAGCAATCACAATCAACCCAGTTCAGATGGCTGAGGATATGAAGCGTAACAATGGTTTCATTCCAGGAATCAAGCCTGGTCAGGAAACTGCAGACTATATCGACAACATTATGTCTCGCATTACTTTCCCTGGCTCATTGTTCTTGGCATTGATAGCTATTTTGCCTGCATTTGCCGGCTTATTCGGTATGCAGAGAGAATTTGCAGCATTCTTTGGTGGTACATCACTCTTGATTCTCGTTGGTGTAGTGCTCGATACTCTTATGCAGATTGAGTCACACTTGATGATGCGTCACTATGATGGACTCCTCGATACTGGCAGAGTTCGTGGCGAGCACGCTTAATCATAATCATTAAAGATGGTATATCTTAAGACTGACGAGGAAGTAGAGCTTCTTAGAAAAGCAAACTTGCTCGTAGGGAAGACATTAGCAGAGCTGGCGAAATTAATTAAGCCAGGTGTTACGACAAAACAATTGGATCTCATAGCAGAGACATTTATTCGTGACAACGGTGCTATTCCAACATTCAAGGGTTTCCCAAATCCAAATGGCGGGCCTTTCCCTGCAAGCATTTGTACTTCTGTTAATCATCAAGTCGTTCATGGAATCCCTAACGACAATCCTTTGCAGGAGGGCGACATAGTCTCTATAGATTGTGGAACAAAACTTGATGGATACTGTGGCGACTCATGCTACACATTTATGGTAGGAGAAGTCGCAGATGAAGTCAAGAATCTTTTAGTTACCACAAAGGAGGCATTGTACAAGGGAATTGAACAAGCAGTGGTAGGTCATCGATTAGGTGACATCTCTTATGCAGTCCAGACTCATTGCGAAAAGCAAGGATACGGAGTTGTTAGGGAGTTTGTAGGTCATGGCGTTGGCAAAGAAATGCACGAAGATCCGCAAGTACCTAACTATGGCAAGCGTGGAAATGGAATGCTGCTCAAGAACGGTTTGTGCATAGCAATTGAACCAATGATAACAATGGGTGTTAAAGATATTTACATGCAGGAAGATCACTGGGGCATTATAACAAGAGATAAGAAGCCGGCAGCGCATTTTGAACATTCAGTATGCGTGCGTAAAGGAAAAGCTGATATTCTCTCGTCGTTTGAAGAAATAGAAAAAGTATTAAGAGAAAAATCTTTATAAAGTATGGCTAAGCAGTCTGCTATTGAACAGGACGGAACTATCGTAGAGGCATTGTCAAATGCAATGTTTCGAGTAGAATTGGAAAATGGTCATGAGATCATAGCTCATATCTCAGGAAAGATGAGAATGCATTACATTAAGATTCTTCCGGGAGATAAAATTAGAGTTGAGATGTCTCCGTATGACCTTTCTAAAGGCCGAATAGTATTCAGATATAAATAATAATCACAATATGAAAACAAGAGCTTCTTTGAAGAAACGTACACCTGATTGCGTAATCGTAAGACGTAAAGGACGTCTGTTTGTAATTAATAAGAAGAACCCTAAGTACAAGATGCGTCAGGGATAATTCTTTTGTAAGAATTTGAAATAAAGATAAGATATGGCAATAAGAATTGTTGGTGTAGACCTCCCTCAGAATAAGAGAGGTGAAATTGCGTTAACATACATTTTCGGTATTGGACGCAGCAGCTCAGCCAAGATCCTCGAGAAGGCTGGCGTAGACAAAGATATTAAAGTTAAAGACTGGAATGACGAACAGGCTGGTAAGATCCGTGAGGTTATTGCTGCCGAGTACAAGGTTGAAGGTGACCTTCGTTCTGAGATCCAGCTTAACATCAAGCGTTTGATGGATATCGGTTGCTACCGTGGCATCCGTCATCGTCTTGGTCTCCCAGTACGCGGCCAGAGCACAAAGAACAATGCTCGTACTCGTAAGGGTAAGAAGAAAACAGTTGCAAATAAGAAGAAGGCAACTAAGTAATAAGTAGTACCTAAATACATTAATTAGATATGGCAAAGAAAACAGCTTCTGCAAAGAAGAGAAATGTCAAGGTTACTGCAGAGGGTCAGCTTCATGTACACTCTTCATTCAACAACATCATCGTAACACTTGCAAACAGCGAGGGTAATGTTATCTCTTGGTCTGCTGCTGGTAAGATGGGTTTCCGCGGTTCTAAGAAGAACACTCCTTATGCTGCTCAGATGGCTGCACAGGATTGTGCTAAGGTCGCATTCGATCTTGGTCTCCGCAAGGTTGTTGCTTATGTTAAGGGTCCAGGTAACGGTCGTGAGGCTGCTGTACGTGGTTGCCACGCAGCAGGTATTGAAGTAACTGAGATCATTGACGTTACTCCACTCCCACACAACGGTTGTCGTCCACCTAAGAGAAGAAGAGTTTAATTATTACTATTATGTCATCAGCCCTGTAGCTCGTTTATTCCGCATCTTTCCTTTCTGCGGCTGCTGCTGAGAGTGAGAAGGGTACTGTGACATTCAATCATTAAGAAAAATATGGCTAGATATATTGGACCTAAATCAAGAATTGCACGTCGTTTTGGCGAGGCAATCTTTGGACCAGACAAGGTCTTGTCTAAGAGAAATTTTGCTCCAGGTCAGCATGGCAACAATCGTCGTAAGAAGTCTTCAGAGTACGGTCTCATGCTCGCTGAGAAGCAAAAGGCAAAATATACATACGGTGTACTCGAGCGTCAGTTCCGCAACCTTTTCGAGAAGGCTTCAAAGTCTTCAGGCGTAACAGGTGAGGTTCTCCTCCAGCTCCTTGAGTCTCGTCTTGACAATGTTGTATTCCGTCTTGGAATCGCTCCAACTCGTTCTGCTGCTCGTCAGCTTGTAAGCCACAAGCACATCACAGTAAACGGTCAGGTAGTTAACATTCCATCTTACACAGTTCAGCCAGGTGATATAGTTGCTGTACGTGAGAAGGCAAAGAGCCTTGAGGTTATCGATGCAGCTCTCACTGGTTTCAACCACAGCAAGTACCCATGGATTGAGTGGGACGAGAATGTAAAGGGTGGCAAGTTCCTCCACATGCCTGAGCGTGCTGACATTCCAGAGAATATCAAGGAGCAGATGATTGTCGAGTTGTACTCTAAATAATAATTAAACAAATGGCGATATTAGCATTTCAAAAACCAGAAAAAGTCGTAATGTTGGAAGCTGACGACAAGTACGGAAAGTTTGAGTTCCGTCCTTTGGAGCCAGGTTATGGTATTACCATTGGTAATCCGCTTCGCCGCATTCTCATTTCTTCCCTTGAGGGCTATGCAATCAATACTATCCGAATCGCTGGTGTTGAGCATGAATTTTCTACAATTCCAGGACTGAAAGAGGATGTAACCAACATTATCTTGAATCTGAAGCAAGTTCGATTCAAGCAAGTCGCTGATGGTATTGACACTGAAAAAGTGACAATTTCCATTGAGAATTCAACCGAGTTTAAGGCTGGAGATATCAACAAGTATCTCAGTGGATTTGGAGTGTTAAATCCTGATTTGGTAATTTGTCATTTAGATCCTCAAGCAACATTGGATATCGAGTTGAGCATCAATAAGGGTCGTGGATACGTTCCTGCAGACGAGAATCGTGAGTACTGCAAGGAAATCAACGAAATCGCTATTGACTCGATTTATACTCCAATCCGCAACGTCAAGTTCGCAGTAGATAACTATCGTGTAGGTCAGAAGACAGACTATGAGAAGCTTGTTCTCGAAATCACTACTGATGGTTCAATTCATCCTAAAGATGCTCTTCGTGAAGCATCAAAGATCCTTATCTATCACCTCATGCTGTTCTCTGATGAGAAGATCACTCTCGAGAATGCTGATCTTGATGGAAATGAAGAATTCGATGAAGAGGTATTGCGTATGCGTCAGTTGCTTAAGACAAAGCTTGTCGATATGAATCTCTCTGTTCGTGCCCTCAACTGCTTGAAGGCTGCAGACGTTGAGACTCTCGGCGATCTCGTACAATTTAACAAAACTGACTTGCTTAAGTTCCGCAACTTTGGTAAGAAGTCACTCACAGAGCTTGACGACTTGCTTGAGAGCTTGAACCTTTCGTTCGGAACTGATATTTCTAAGTATAAATTAGACAAAGACTAATAGAAATGAGACATAATAAGAAATTCAATCACCTGGGACGTAAGCACGCTCACCGCGCTGCTATGTTGTCAAATATGGCAACATCGTTGATTCTTCACAAGAGAATCACAACTACTCTCCCTAAGGCAAAGGCTCTCCGTATGTATGTTGAGCCACTGATTACAAAGGCTAAGGAGGATTCTACAGCTTCTCGCCGTGTTGTATTCAGCTACCTTCAGAACAAGTATGCTATTCAGGAGCTCTTCGGTGCTGTAGCAACAGCTGTAGCAAATCGTCCTGGCGGCTACACTCGTATCATCAAGCTCGGAAAGCGTGCTAACGACGATGCAGATATGGCATTCATCGAGCTCGTTGACTTTGATGAGAACATGGCTAAGACTGAAGCAAAGAAGACTCGTACTCGCCGTTCACGCAAGGCTGCTCCAAAGGCAGAGGCAGTAGAGGCAACTGAAGCTCCAGCAGAAGCACCAGCTGAAACACCAGCAGAATAATTAAATTGCTATATATCTTAAAGCCGCGTGCATTTCGCATGCGGCTTTTTTATTTTCACGATTATGAGGCATCAAGATCTGCCTGTGTCATTTATCTACTTTACTTATTGATTCATACTAATACCTGGTTTTCTAATGAAAAGACTATTGCTTTCATCAATATTATTGACCATTTTTTTCGGTATATCTATAGCGCAGACACAGCTTTCCACGGCTGAACTGGCTGATTTGTACAAAGCAACATCTTCCAAGCAGATAAGCATTCACGACCCGTCTGTTGTGTTTGATCCTAGCACGCAATATTTTTACGTGTACGGCTCTCACTACTATGGAGGCAAATCAAAGGATTTACGCAATTGGACTCCAATCACGAACTATTATAACACATCGTACGATAAAGCATTCAAATCGAATGCCACTCGTAAAGTAAAGCGCGTTTTGCCAGGTGAGACTGATTTCGAAGAAGTAGCTTTCTCGTCCTTTGATGCGGCAAAATTCTGTTCTATCTATGCATCGAATGAGGCAGACTGGGTGAAAGGCGACCAGTGGGCTGCAGATGTTGTATGGAACCCTAATATGAATAAATGGTGTTACTATGTCAGCTTAAATGGTGATAACTGGGCCTCTGTTGTCGTGCTTATGACGAGCGATAAGATTGAAGGCCCATATACATACCAGGGACCTATAGTCTTTGGCGGTTTCAATGGCCAATCGTATTCTGGCAAGTCAGTAAATTACAAGGATACAGATTTGGAGATAGTGCTTGGCAAGCAGGCATCTCTTCCAATGCGCTATAAGACCAATAAATGGGGTGATTATTACCCTAACTGTATTGACCCTTGTGCCTTCTTCGATGAAGATGGAGAGATGTGGGTAGTGTATGGATCTTGGTCTGGTGGCATATTTATGCTCAAACTTGATAAAGAGACAGGGTTACGTGACTACACTTTTACTTATGAAGGCACAGGAACAACCCCTAATGCAACCTCTGACGATGCATATTTTGGCAAAAGAATTGCAGGTGGCTATTATGTAAGTGGTGAAGGCCCTTATATTCAGCATATAGGTAATTATTACTACTTGTTCATGAGCTACGGCTTCTTCTCTCCTGACGGTGGATACGAGATGCGTGTATTTCGTAGTGAAAAGCCAACAGGTCCATATAAAGATATCGCAGGCAATGCCGCAACCTTTACTAAGTATCAGATGAATTACGGGCCTAACGCAGCAACTAATAAAGGAATGAAGCTGATGGGGGCGATGAATAACTGGGGCACAATGACTGTGGGTGAGTGTGCTCAGGGACACAATTCAGCTTGCGTTGACGACAAAGGGCGCACATTCTTGGTGTGCCATACGAAATACAATAACGGCACAGCAGGACATAATGTTCGTGCTTATCAACTGTATATGAACAAGAAAGAATGGCTGTGTTCTGCTCCGTTCCAGTTCAATGGCGAGACCGTTAATGACGAATACTTGGCAAACAACAACCCTTGGAGTAACAAAGATATAGAAGGTGACTATCATGTGCTCATCCATCCATACAAGCTTGATTATACAAAGATGGCAGAGGCAACTCCAAAAATGATTCATCTCAGTGCTGATGGTAAAGTAACAGGCGATTATAGTGGTACATGGAAGTTTACTGACGAAGGCAAATCTTACTTTGAAATAAAGCTCAGCTCTGTCACATACGAAGGCGTAGTTGTGGAGCAGACGCTTGAAAACAATACAGCCAAAGCGCTTTGCTTCACAGCTGTTTGCACAGCATCAGGCAACAGTTGCGGCGTGCCAGTTTGGGGATACAAATTGCAGCCAAAGAGTTCGATTGCATACAACTACACCAAGAACTCTTCAAAACTGAAACTCAGCGCAGTATCTTCAATATCAAAGAATGTGAACATTATGTTCGACACTGAGGAAAACACAGAGCTTCACTGGGAATCCTCTAATCCTGATATAGTCTCAAACACAGGAAAGTACAACCCTGATACAGTAGCAGTTTCGCTCACAATGACAGCGCGCCTGCAGTGTGGTGACTATTATTGGGAAAATACGTTCAATTCAAGAGCGGTCAAAGCTGCTGAAATAGTCGGTGACCCATATAGCGGCATTGTTGCATACTATGATTTCAATGCTTCCCCAAGCTTCAATGCTTACAATTCTGAGCAAAGGACTACTGTTGGGCGCGCGAATACCTCATCCACAACTCCAAAATTCGTAGAAGACCATTCACGCTTTGGCAAAGTTCTGCATCAGTATTTCGCAGCTCAAGGTGCTAATAGCTATACCAGAATGGTTAATCCTCTCAAGGACGCAAAGAATCTTGACGGCTTCACTGTCAGTGCATGGGTGAATCGTGCGGACGACAATGTTTGGGATGCATTGTGGTCATTCTTTAGCGCAACATCATCTACAGCAAAAGGCGCACGTCTTTACTTAACAGGCAATTGCTATCTTGGCTTCAACGACAATGCTGGCAACTGGTTTGATGTGAATCATCCAGACAAGAAGAAAGTGTCGTCCATTATCCCTGGTGAATGGAAATTAGTTACAGTGACCTTCTCCAAAGAGAACGGATATGCCATTTATGTGGACGGCACTAAGCTCTATACAACTTCTTTTGATGGCAGTGCGAGCAAGATCTCTGACTTTGATACACAATTAGTTATCGATTTCGTGTCCTCAGCTGAATATTTCTATCTTGGACTTGGCTCGTTCTGGGGATCTGCAGAGGCGAAATTCGACGACTTGCTTATTTACAATCGCGAATTATCTGCAACAGATGTGAAGGGCCTCAGTACAGCGCTGAACAGAGTTAACGACTTCACGCCAGAAGGATTGAATCCAACAGCAATCGAAAACATTGCAGCAGACGGACCTGTACGCGAAGGCGTTTATGATCTTATGGGACGCAAGGTTGAGTCGCCAGCCAAAGGCATTTATATTATAAATGGCAAAAAAGTGATGTTTAAGTAAATGTTTTCACTGAGCTAAAAAAACGAATAATTGCAAAGCAAGGGTAGGGCAGAAGTCCTGCCCTTTTTCTGTTTCTTTTCAAACGAAGTGTTCCGACTTATGTCTCGAAATTCGTTACTTTTTACTCTTTTGGGCACTGTTAGTGTTAAAATTAACCTTTGGCGTAATTCTTTTAACTATTTTTTTGTATATGTGAGATAAATTTCGTTCCTTTGCAATGTTAAAGTACCATGTTTGGGTAATTTGCGCAAATGTTGGCCGACAGGGTACGAAACGCTACTAATATCTTAATTTTTTGCAAAGGCTTAAGGCGGAAAAACTTATAGGCTAAGTACTGTTGGCGAACGGTAGATAGCATAGAGAGATGACGCTCAACGCTGATGCTTAGTTTTACTAACTTAGAATACAAAATCACAAAAAATTATTCTAATATTATGTTGTATTACTTTCAGAGGAAAAAACTATGCAGACATCTCCTAGTAGGAGGTGCGCTGTTTGCTGCAGGTTTGGGAATGTTCTCTTGCTCTGACACGTATGACCTCGACACAAAGCAACCAACCGATGTGAACGGTAAAGGCTTGCAGAGTATCTATGGCTATATGGAGAGCCAAGGTAACTATGGCACTTTCATGCAGTTGATTAAGGATCTTGGTCAGGATGAGATTCTTTCCAAGACTGGTAGTAAGACCTTGTTTGTGGCTGACGACAACGCATTTGCGGAGTTCTTCAAGTCAAACAAATGGGGCGTAACAAGCTACAGCCAGCTTAGCGAGGCACAGAAGAAGATGCTTCTCTATTCTGCAATGATTGACAACCCATACACAACCAGTATGTTGTCAAACGCAGCAGGTGTAGGCACAGGTTCGCCAACTCGTGGTGAGGCATGTCGTCGCAACTCATCACTTGCTATCTATGACTCAGTGCTCGTCGTGAACACAAGCAGCGACATTCTCCCAAGCAACCCACGCTTTGACGACCTTAGAGCAAACCATCCTGGAGAGGATATCGTAATGTTCACCGACAACTCGGCAGCATCGCCAATGGTGCACTTCACAGCTAAGTACATTGGTGCAAATAAAATCACTTACGGTGATATCGACTTCCTTTTCAATGACAAGTCGGGCACGCTTGCAAAAGATCCACGCGAGTTCCTTTGTGTGAACAATGCACGCGTTACAAACATTGAGGATGACGCTAACATATTCTGTAAGAACGGTTTCGTCCACAAGGTTGACCGTGTGATTGTGCCTCTTGACAACATGGCAGAAATCATCCGCAAGGATGAGCAGTCGAAGATCTACAGCAGCATCATTGAACGTTATGCAGCTCTCGACTACGACAGAACTCTCACTGACGCCTATAACAACAACAAGGGTACTGACTTCGATTCTGTATTCATCAAGCGCTACTATTCTGAGCGCACTTACGGCTCAACAGTATCTACTCCAAAACCATTCGAAGAGGACAAGAATGGCATCAAGATTGAGGGTAAGCTCAAGTTCGATCCAGGATGGAACACATACATCCCAAGTCTCTTCAGCGACCGTGACGCTATGATGGAGGACATGGCAGTAATGCTTGTTCCTACTGACGAAGCAATGACAACATGGTGGAACGAAGGTGGCGGTAGTGTTATCAAGGACTACTACGGCACTCTCGATGCTACTCCACTCACAACTCTTCAGGATTTGGTTAACGTGAACATGATTGAGTCATTCAACAGCGCAGTTCCATCACACTTCAACTCTGTGCTCAACGACGCCAACGAACGCCTCGGCATCACAGAATCAGACATTGCCCGTGTGACAATTGGATGCAATGGTGTGATCTACCACACAAAAAAGGTATTCGCACCTACATCTTACTCATCAGTTCTTTTCCCTGCAGTTGTAGATACAACAAACTTCAAGGTTGTGAAGAAAGCAATCGACCAGCTCGACTATAAGGCATACCTCAACTCAATGGTATCAACATATAGCTTCTTCCTCCCAACTAACGATGGTCTCCTCACATACGTTGACCCAGTATCTTACGGTGCTTCAACATCTAATATGTGGCTCTTCAAGTATGACAAGGCGAGCGACAACATCTACGCAGAAGTTTGGGCTTGCGAGTTCAACGGAACACAGTGGGTTCGTACAGGCGACACATTCGTAAACCGCGTAGGTTGGAAGAGCAACAAGGCTATCGGCTGTAAGGGTATCATCACAAACACAAGCGGTGACCCTATCATGACAGACCGTATGGAGGAAATCCTCGACAACTGTATTGTCATTGAGCCACTCGTGGCAGGCAAGAAGTACTACAAGACTAAGGGTAACTGCTTCGTCAAGGTTGAAGGAACTGTTAACGACAAGAACTCAATGAAGGTTTACGGTTCTGGTCAGAATGAGACAGGCAATCCACTTACCGTTTCACATATATATAATATGAACAACGGTAAGTCATACGTAGTTGACGGCCCTATCATGGGTACTCAGAAGTCTGTTGCTGCATCCCTCAATGAATATCCAGAGTTCTCTGAGTTCCTTTCTGTTCTTCAGTACTCAGGTGCTGTCAACGAAAAGAATACAAAGGATAGCTGGTCAGCAGCATCTTCTCAGCCAGGTTTCGGCAACCTCTTCAACTATAAGACTTACGGCAACGTAGGCGCAGAGGACAGACCTGCAGGCTCAAACGCTTCTGGTAAGGCTACATACCTCCTCAACAACTATCACTACACAGTTTACGCTCCAACAAACGACGCAATGGAGAAGGCATACGCCCTTGGTCTCCCACGCCCATCCCTTATCGACGAGATGGAAGAGGAGCTTGCATCAGCTGATGAGAGAGGCGTAAGCTCAGACTCAATCCAGACTGAGATTGACAAGGTTAAGGAAGCTATGCTTGACTTCGTTAAGTATCACATCCAGGATAACTCTATTTACATGGATGAAGGCTTCGAGAGCGGCGCTTACGAAACTGCAAAGACAGAGCTTATCAAGTCAACAAGCGTAGCAGAGAGGGTTGCAGAGGAAGACCTCGTTAAGTACGACATCAAGGACAAGGCATTGGACGAGTTCGGCACATACACAGTTACATACTATGTAGGCAAGTACACTCCAGGTCGTCCATACAAGCTTAACGTGAACGTATCTTCTTCAAGCATGACAGTCAAGGACAACATTGGTCAGACTCACAATGTAGTGCCATCCCTCTCTAACATCATGGCACGTGAGTACTGGGTAAAGGCTTCAAGCATCACAAGCCCTTACACAGTTCAGCTTGAAAACTCATCATCAGTAGTAATCCAAGGCATCGATGGCCCACTCGTATATGACATGGATCAGTTCGTATATAAGTACAAGCCACTCGACAGCAATGCCGTTAAACCACGTCGTTAATAAATCGCAACATGAAAAAGATATTATCAATCCTTATGCTTCTTGCCTGCTTCTGCACAAGTGCACTGGCGCAGGTGAAAGCGGGCGACATTATCAGCGGTCAGGTCTGGGACGACTTCGATCCTCTGATGATGTGTAACGTTGTCGAAATTGACAACAACAACCGTATCGTTGCCCACGGAGTTACTGATATCAATGGTAACTTCTCATTCAAGATTGTTAGCCCTAAGGACAAGATCCGCATCTCTTACGTAGGCTGCCAGACATTGACATTGCCTATCAACAAGAAAGCCTTTGGCAAGATCGTCCTCAAGTCAACTACTCAGATTCAGGAAGTTGTGGTAAAGGCAGTTAAGAAGACTCAGTCATCTGGTCTCTCTATCCCTGTTACCGAGATTTCCGTAGCATCTCAGACTATCGATATGAAGGAGTTTGAAGGTCTCGCAATGACATCTGTCGATGAAGCTCTCCAGGGCCGTATCGCAGGTCTCGATATCGTGGCAAACTCTGGTAACCTTGGTGCTGGTACAACAATGCGTCTCCGCGGTGTATCTACAATCACAGGTAATGCCAACCCACTTATCGTAGTAAACGGCAACGTTTGGACAAACGACGCCGACGCAGACTTCGACTTCACAAACGCTAACGAGGAAAAATTCGCCGAGCTCCTCTCTGTAAACCCAGAGGATATCGAGTCCATCACAGTACTCAAGGACGCCTCAGCAAAGGCAATCTGGGGTTCACGTGGTGGTAACGGTGTAATCGAAATCAAGACAAAGCGTGGTGCACGTGGCAAGACTTCTGTCGGCTACTCATACCGCTTCTCAGGTTCTTGGATGCCAGAAGGCTACAAGCTCCTCAACGGTGACGACTACACAATGTACATGAAGGAGGCTTACTTCAACCCTCGTCAGGAGAGTGGTTTCTCTGACAACAACAACACCAACTACATGCCAGAAATCAACTACAACCCTAACTGGTCAGAGTACAATATGTATAATGACAACACAGACTGGGTTGACGCAGTTTCTCAGTTCGGTCAGAACCATCAGCACTATGTATCTATCGAAGGTGGTGGAGAGAAGGCAAACTTCCGCATTTCAGGTGGTTATGACCACCAGACAGGTACAATTATCAAGAACCAGCTCGACCGCTTCACAACACGTGTAGCTCTCGACTACTTCGTCAGTGACCGTATCAAGATCACTTCAAACTTCGACCTCAACTACACAAAGAACCGCCGAGTAAACCGCAGCGGTAGCAGCGAGCCTCTCGCCGTAGCCCTCAACAAGATGCCTAACCTCTCTATCTACGAGGAAGACGCAAATGGCAACGACACAGACCGTTTCTACACAATGAACCCATTCATCACTGCAGCACAGGGTGGTTACAACGCAGCTTCTGGTAAGTTCACAAACTATAAGCTTCTCGAAGACCAGTACAACATGCCAAACCCAGTAGCAATGCAGTACTATGGCAAGAACTATGAGAACATGGTTCGTCTCGCTCCTGAGTTCATCCTCGACTACGACCTTCTCGGCAAGGAAGCAGACCAGACACGTTTGAAGTATCAAGGTCAGGTAATGTTCCAGATCCAGTCAAGCGACACAGAGACATTCTTCCCTGGCACATTGGTAGCAAGCAACTGGAGCGGTGACAACTACAACGTAGCATCAGAAAGCTCATTCAAGAGCCACAACGTTTCTACACGTCACACATTGACATTCCAGCCACACTTCTCAAACGAGGCACACAACTTCCAGGCAATGGTGCGTTATGAGTACTCTAACGGTAACTCATCTTCACAGAACCTCTCTAAGAAGTGGCTCCCAACATCAGACGACATCACTTCGACACTTGCAGGCGGTGTGCTCACAGGTCTTGGCACAGGTGCAGGCGAATGGAAGTCACAGTCTATCCTCTATGATTTGCACTATGCATACAAAGGTAAGTACGTCCTTCACGGCACACTCCGCAGCGACGGCAGCACACGTTTCGGTCCAGAAAGACGCTGGGGACACTTCCCTGGTCTCTCAGCACGTTGGAACATCACTGACGAAAAGTGGATGGAGCCAGTCAAGTGGCTTTCTTCACTCGCTATCCTCCCAGGTTGGGGTATCGTAGGTAATGCGCCAGGCGGCGAAGGCTTGTACTACTCTAAGTATAACACAGGCGGTGTTTACATGGGCAACACAACAGTCGTTCCAAGCAACATCCGTCTTGCTGGTCTCCGTTGGGAGAAGATTACAGAGTACAACCTCGGTTTCGTATTCGGCTTCTTCGACCAGAAGATCAATGGTGACGTCATGCTCTACTCAAGAACAACAGAAGACATGCTCTTGAACGGCTTCGGCATCCCATCATCATCAGGTTTCACATCTCTCTCTACTCGTAACGGTGGCTCTATGCGCAACACAGGTTGGGAGTTCAATATCAACGGTAGCCGCATCATTCAGGCTGGCAAGTTCTCTATGGACTTCAACGTGTCATTCAACAACAACCGCAACCAGATCCTCAAGATGGATGAGACATTCCTTGATGGATTGAACGACGAGTTCGGCTACAACAATGGCGTTTACCTCAAGCGCGTTCAGCTCAACAACCCACTCGGCGCTATTTACGGTTTCCGTTGCCTTGGCGTTTACCAGTACACAGACTACAGCGAGGTTGAGGTTCCTGGCGTAAGCGGTCCTGACGCTCCTGTAGCTCGCAACGAGGCTGGTGACGTTATCTACGACGCAGCTGGCAATCCAAAGGCAATGTACTTTGACTACGGCACAGCAACACGCACTGGTAAGCAGTATGCATTCGTAGGCGGTGACGCTAAGTATGAGGACGTTAACCATGACGGTCAGATCAACGAGCTCGATATCGTTTATCTCGGTTCTTCACTCCCTAAGCTCACTGGTGGTTTCGGATTCAAGTTCAACTATGCACAGTGGTCAATGAACCTTCAGTTCAACTACCGTATTGGTCAGAACGTAATCAACGCCGCTCGCATGGGTATCGAGAACATGGCTACAAACAACAACATGTCAAAGGCTGTTAACTGGCGCTGGCACAACGAAGGCGACAAGTATGGTGAAACATGCTACATGCCACGTGCCGCTACAAGCAGAACAAGTTTCGACACATACAACTACCTTGGCTCAGATCGTTTCGTAGAGGAGGCATCATTCCTCCGTTTGAACTACGCTCAGTTCTCTTATCGTTTCGATCCAAAGAAGCTCAAGAACTGGGGTATCAAGTCATTGCTCTTCAGCTTGAACTTGAACAACGTGTTCTGTCTCACAAAGTACTCTGGTGCTGACCCTGAAATCAACCAGGCAGGTTGGACTGCAGCAACAGACGGCTCACGTACTCCACGTTCTAAGTCATTCACTCTCTCAGCAAATGTTAAATTCTAATTCTTAGTTTGACATCGTTATGAAGAATATTAAAAATAAGATAAAACTCATGGCTGCGGCAGCATTCTTAGGTGCAACAGTGTCAAGCTGTTCTATGGATTTGCTTCCGCTCAACGAGGTTGTGCTTGAGAACTTCTGGACCAACAAGGAGGACGTTCAGAGCACAGTCAATTCCTGCTACTTGGCAATGCAGGAAAACGGATACATCCGAAGCCTCGTAATTTGGGGTGAGGTTCGTTCCGACAATGTGGACAACGGCACAAACGTAAACAGCCAGTTCCAAGACTTGCAGAATGGTAACATTAAGACAACTCACTCATTCTGCGACTGGAAGTCAATGTACGTTGTCATCAACCGTTGCAACACAGTGCTCAACTATGCACCAGAGGTGGCAGAGAAGGATCCTAACTACACACAGTCCGACCTGCTCATCAACATCGCAGAGTGCAAAGCACTTCGTGCAATCTCTTACTTGAATCTCATCAAGACATTCAAGGCAGTGCCATTCAGCTTTGAAGCAGCAATTGACGACACTCAGTCATACACGCTCCCTGCCTCATCATTCGAGACAATCGTTGATGCCCTCATTGCTGACCTTGAGCCAGTTAAGAATGATGCTCCATTGAAGAACATCAAGGCAAATGGTTTCTCAAGTGCAGCTCAGAGCACAGGCAAGATTACTCGTTCAGCAATGTATGCAATTCTTGCAGAGCTCTATCTCTGGAAGGCAAGCGATGCTAACCTCGACAAGGCAAGCCAGATGGCTGCTTACCGCAAGTGTATCGAATGCTGTGACTGGATCATCAACTACAAGATTCGTCAGTACAGGAACGAAGAGTTTGAGGACGCTTACGCTACAGACCTTGCTAAGGTTATCGATGCTGACGTTCTCTCTACTTACGGCATTCCTCTCCTTGCAGAAGAGCTCGGTCTCAGTGGCGCTTCTGGTGGTGGATCATCTGCTGGTTCAAACAGAAAGGGCTTGGCATTCGAGTCAATCTTCTGTGATCAGAACTCTTTCGAGAGCATCTTTGAGATTACTTATATGAGAAGCGCATCCGAGTCATACGCAAAGAACACAGACATCTCTGGCATCTATGGTGGCTACTCTGCTGCAAATACTATTAGCACTGGTGTGGTTGAAGGCAACAACAACCTCTGTCAGACAGCAATCACAGGTACTACTTATGATGACAAGAGCCTCTTCCCTGTGAAGTCTGACTATCGCAGTGCAACAGCATTCCTTTGGAGCGATGGCGGCACATTCCCAATTTTGAAGTATGCAGCCAACCAGCTCCCAACAGATTTCTCTGTAGGTGCGCAGTGGCTTTCTTCAAAGACATCAAGACCTAATTACTGGAGATGGAACTCAAACTACGTTAACTGGATTGTATATCGTCTCACAGAGATCATCCTTTTCCGTGCAGAGGCTGAAATTGAGCTCGCTAACCTCATTGGCCCTGCAGAGGTAGTAGAAGATGATTCTGCAGCAGCAAGCACACGTGCTATCGTTAGTGACGGTGCAGGCATGGCAACAGCAGAGGAACTCTATGATGACGCATTCAACCTCATCCGTTGCGTGTATGACCGCTCTAACCCATACGTTAACAAGCAGGCTTCATACGCTCCAGCACGCTCTAACTACTCTACTTACGATTCATTCGTTACACTCCTCATGAACGAGCGTCGCCGCGAGTTCCTCTTCGAGGGCAAGCGCTACTTCGACCTTGTTCGTCAGGCACGTCGTGTCGGCAACACTAATGCATTTGCTCAGGCAATCTCGCAGAAGTTCGGTGGCACATCAAAGGCTGTGACTGTTAAGCTCGGCATGATGGACTTTATGTATTTGCCTTATCTCAAGAGTCAGGTGAAGGTTAACCCTAACCTCAAGCAGAACCCTGCATACTACGATGAGGAAGAAAATGTTAAAAACTAAGTAAGCTAATATGAAGATATTGAATTATAAGTTTTTGGCTGTCATGGTTCTCTTCCTTTCAGCCATTCAGGTAAGCTTTGTGAGCTGTTCTGATGACCCAGGTGTCACAAACCGCTTCACAAGCACCTCGCAGTACGCTTCTGACTTCTTGAAAGACAGAGAGCAGTTCAGCGACTACGTTAAGATTCTCCAGAAAGCAACAGGCGAGAGCGGCAACCTTCGTGTTCTCGACCTCCTCGGCACATACGGTTCTTACACAGTATTTGCACCTACCAACGATGCAGTAGCAGCGTATCTCAAGGAGCACGGCGTGTCAACCGTAGAAGAGCTTTCTAAGGAAGACTGCGATACTATCGCTCTCAACTCAATCATAGAGCAGGAGTTCTTCATTTCGGACTTCAGCCAGGGTACATACCCAAAGGCTAACATGCTCGACCGCTTCCTCAAGATTGACACAACTGGTGATACAATCAATGGAGAAGTTGTGATGAAGTGCTTGATCAACAACTCATCTCTCATCACTCACGCTGACGACTCAGTGTCAAACGGTGTAGTTCACACTATTGGCTCTATCGTAGGCACATCAAACGACCTCCTTCCAGACGTTCTCTCTAAGGACTCAACAATCTCATTCTTCTATGAGGCACTCGTTGCTACTGGTCTCGACCAGAAGTACACAGCTTACATCGATGAGTCTTACTCTGTAGGCAGCGACTCTGTAGGTTGGACAAACAATGCACTCGTAATGCACACAGCCGTAGAGTATGACAACGTTGCATACATGGAGCATCGCTACTTTAAATATACAGCATTCGTCGAACCAAACGAAGTGTATGAAGCGAAGGGCATCAAAACTCTTGATGACTTGATTGCCAAGGCTCACGAGCTCTACGATCCTATGTATCCAGATGATGTAGATGTTACTGACTTAAAAGACGAGCGCAATGCCCTCAACCGCTACATCGCTTATCACTTCCTTCCATTCCAGGGCTTGTACTACACCCTCACATGCGTGGACGGTGACGATGCAGACCAGAACACATCTCCTTCTATCACTAAGTGCTTCGCACGTCGTAAGATTGATATCTCTGACTGGTACGAGACATGTATGTCACACTCTATCATGAAGTTCTCTTTCCCTTCAGGTACTCAGAAGGGTCTCTACATCAACCGTCGTGGTGTGCAGAGCCGTCCTGACGAGCGTGGCGTATTCGTTCGCGGTGCTAAGATCAGCGAGCAGGAGAACAATGCAGCCCTCAATGGTGTTTACCACTACATCGACGACATCATCGCATACGATGAGCAGACTCAGAAGGTAGTACTCAATGAGCGCATGCGTCTTGATACATCTACACTTTCTCCTGACTTCATCACCAGTGGTGCTCGTGGTCACCGTGCGCGCAATGGTGCAGGTGACAAGGGCGGTAAGTATGCTCCTGGCGGTCAGGGTAGCAATGCCCTCACCAACAACGCAACATGTCTTGGCTTCAAGGCTGGTGCAGCTACTAACTTCTTCTTCGACGACAAGACAACTCACATCCACATTCGTCCACGCGTTATCAACTACTGGTCATTCGAGGGTGATGAGATGACAATCAAGGGACGCTTCGACCTCACTCTCAAGCTTCCTCCAGTGCCAGCAGGCGAGTACGAGCTTCGCTTCTTCACTTGCGTTGACTTCGCTTCTCGTGGTATCATGCAGGCATACGAAGGCACAGACCCTGAAAACCTCAGAGCTTGCGGCATCCCATTCGATATGCGTCCAAACGGAACAATCCTCTTCAACAACACATCAGACTCTAACCTCGGTGACGACGATGCAATCCAGTCATTCGACAAGTCAATCCACAACAACGGATGGATGAAGGGTCCTGGTAGCTATTGTAGTGGTTCTGGCGGCTGGTCAGATATCAACAACTCATTCCGTAACTTCAACACTACAATCCGTAAGGTTATCACTCGCTTCCACACAGACGGCAAGGAAGACCACTATCTCCGCATTCAGCAGAAGATGGAGTCATCTGAGAACGAGATGAACTTCGACTTCATCGAGATCGTACCAAGCACAGTGTTCAACAGTGAGTATTATCCAGAGGATAGATGGTAATTTTAAGTGATAAATGAAAATGAATAATGAATAGTTTGAGTTTCATCACATGTTCATTACATCATTGATATTTGAATTATTCATTATTCACTATTCACTATTAATTGAAAATAATATGAACAATAATATAAAAAATACATTCCGCAACGGACTTCTCGCAGTTGCTGGTTTGGCTGCTATGTATTCTTGTACAGACACATGGGATGAGCACTACGAAGGTGCATCAGGTGTGAAGTACGAAGGTACAACAATGCAGGCAATTCAGGAGAAGGCACCAAACTTTGCCAAGGTGCTCAAGGCTGCAGGTTACGACCGTGAACTCAATTCTGAGAATGTTTATACAATTTGGGCTCCTCAGATTGACGATGCAGCAGCAAACGCTTACATCGAGCAGATCAAGAATGGCAATAAGGACTATGTAGTGAAGAAGTTCATCAAGAGCCATATCGCACGCTACAATGTGTCTCTCAACAATGAGGCTCAGAACATCACGCTCATCAACACTAAGAGAATTGCAATGGGTACTGCAAGCGAGCCAACATTCGGCAACGCAAGCATCACATCTGCCAACCTTTCTTGCAACAATGGCGTACTCCACATCATCAACCAGGAGAACCCATACAGCAACAGCATCTATGAGCTGATCGAAGAGAAGCAGAAGGATAGCGAACTCAAGAATACCCTCTACAAGTTCCTTGCAGCTTGCGACTCTGACCGCCTCGACGAGGAGAAGTCAGTATATCGCGGTGTGAACGAGAATGGTGAGCGCGTTTATGTTGACTCAGTTGTAGAGCGCTGGAACCGTGCTCTCTCAGCTGTCAATGCTCTCGTGTATGAGGAGGACTCTGACTATACAGCAATCATCCCAACACCAGACGCATATCAGAAGCGCTACAACATCGCTGCAAGCTTGCTCAAGTTCAACCCAGAAGTTGACAAGGCAAAGGAAGGCACAGCTGACTCATTGCAGAACTACTACGCAAACCAGTTCGCAATGCGCGATCTCTACTTCAACAACAACCAGAACCTTCACCAGCAGGACTCAATCTGCTCTACTACCTACAGCAAATGGGACTGGGAAGAAGACGTATTCTACAAGCCTTTCTCTCCAACAGGCATCTTGGGCGAAGGCAAGTACCTTGCAAAGTACGAGTGCTCTAACGGTGTAGCATACGAAGTAGCTGAATACCCAATGTCAGTAACAGAGTCATTCTTCAGCCGCATCAAGTTCACTCCTTCTGACTATTATGTAGATCGTTCTGTGAATGATGCAAACAAGCCAGAGGCATACGCTTCAGGTTCTGTTGCAGACCGCTTCACAAGCGTCGTTCGTTCATTCTATCCAGACCTCAAGTCACCTGCAGTTGACTCACTTGGCGATATCATTCCAGACAAGTACGACATCGTGCAGAAAGCACTTGATCCAGTAGAAATGTCATACACAATCTGCATGCCTTCGAGCTCATCTGCCAGCCCTAAGTACTCATTCAAGATTCCAAGCACACTCTCTGGCACATACGAGATTCAGCTTGTAACAGTGCCACACTGGTTCGCTAACCTTTCATCTTCTGAGTTCACAAACACAGGCTACCGTTTCTATGCATTCATTTGGGAAAAGCAGAACGGCACTGAGTCTGGCAATGCTACAGTTGGTGCATACCCATCTTCGGGCACACGCCTCCTTGCTGCAGACAGCCACGCAGATGGCAACTACATCATCACAAAGAACCTCAGAGAAGACGGTACTGTTCTCTATTCTGACACAATCTCGCTTGGCGAATATACCTTCAAGAACTCGTACTATGCTCAGAACGAGGAAGGTGTAATCCTCCAGATTGCTCCTCAGGTTACATCTACTCAGATGAAGAACAACGTATATACTAAGGAAATGGCAATCGCTGCAATCATCCTCAAGCCTAAGTTTGACGAGAATGGTGAAGCAGTCGAAGAATCTAAACGTCGTTAATACAAATGGAATTTATGCAATCATATAACAGCACAAATATGCAGCGCATCTGCAAGTACGGATTCGCCGCAATGATGTTCTTCATGGGTGCAGCGCTTCCAGCTATGGCTCAGGATGAGGCAAATTCTGAAGAGGAATTGGCATTTCCAGTCAAGAAGGTTAAGCCTGTGAAGAAGTATCCTATGGTTGAGATTAAGGGTAAGGTAGTTGATGCTGCTACAGGTGAGGCACTTGCCGGCGTTAAGCTTCATGCTTACAACAACTCTTACTATACAGCCATGACTGATGAGAATGGTGAATACACCATTAGCGTGCCAACATTCGTCACTTCTATTGCAACAGAATATGAGGATTACAACTCTAATCGCGTTTCTATCAATGGAAGAACAGAGGGCGTGAACATCAGCCTCTACATCAGCAAGTACCAGAAGGACTACTCAAGCGGTGCTTCTGCAAGCAAGAGCATCACAACTCGCGGCTTCGAGCAGACAACAGCAATCACAGCCGATCAGGAGATTCTGAACCGCTTAGGCGGTGACGTTCGCTCCATCTCTCGTTCTGCTCTGCCAGGTCAGGGTGCAGCTATGTTCATCAATGGCTTCAACTCTCTCAACTCAAATGCGCAGCCTCTCATCATTCTCGACGGCATCGTCTATGACATGATGTATGATTCTGAAAACCTCCACACAGGATATTTCAACAACCTCCTCGAGGCTATCTCAATCGACGACATCGAGTCTGTAGAAGTGCTCAAGAATGGCACAGCCATCTATGGCGCAAAGGCTGCCAATGGTGTCATCGTCATCAAGACTAAGCGTTCTACATCTATGGCAACACGCATCGACGTGAACATTCACGCTGGCGTGGAGCTCCAGCCAAAGAGCATGGAGATGATGAATGCTGGCGAGTACAGAGGCTATGCTTCAAATATGCTCAAGACAACTGACACAAAGCTCACTGAGTTCAAGTTCCTCAACACAGATCCTAAGTACTATTATTATAATATGTATCATAATAATACTGACTGGAAGGACGAAGTGTATCGTGAGGCATTCAACCAGAACTACTCAATCGGCATCATGGGTGGTGACGACATCGCAGCTTACAACCTTTCTGTAGGCTACACTGACTCAAAGTCAACTCTCAAGATGAACGACATGCAGCGCTTCAACATCCGCTTCAATGCCGACATCGTGCTCAACAGGTGGTTCACTACTCAGTTTGATGCAAGCTATACAAATGTCACTCGCGACCTTCGCGACGACGGCTTGGCAGACAACTACGGCAAGGTGGCAACATCATCGCCAAGCTTCCTCGCTTTGGCTAAGTCGCCATTCCTCAGCCCATACGACTTCTCTACAGACGGCAAGGAGTCTTCATTCCTCGCCGATGCAGACGATTATCTCTACGAGGTGCTCGGCACTAAGGCTTCTCTTGCCAACCCTTCTGCAATCTTGAAGAACGGTGAGGCTAAGAACAAGAACCATGCCGACAACTCTATGTTCAGCTTGACAGTTGCTCCAAAGTGGGAGCCAAGCAAGAACTTCTCTATCACAGAGCGTTTCTCTTACATCATGCAGAGCTACGACGAGTCATACTTCACTCCAATCATTGGTATGCCAGACTTCAACCT
The DNA here is from genome assembly GCA_045600665.1 of Bacteroidaceae bacterium. GTDB lineage: Bacteria > Bacteroidota > Bacteroidia > Bacteroidales > Bacteroidaceae > Minthosoma. Next base: position 3,832 of record JAZRYI010000105.1, on the reverse strand, counting down.
CGTTGGCAAGGGTATGGTTCAGAACGAGAAGCAGTCTGTCTTCACAAAGCACAACGCAATCTTCTCCGACACACGTGCTGACTGGGCTATCCCAATGGGCGAGCACACAATGAACGTATTCGGCGGCGTTCGCTTCATGAACGACACTTACATGGCTTCAAGCTTGCAGGGCTTCGACACAGGTAACGATAAGACTCCAAACGCTGGCGATGGCTTGAAGTTCAAGAACCCTTACGGCATCGACACAAACTGGAGAAGCCTCGCTTACTATGCTAACGTAGATTACAACTACAAGGAGAAGTACTACCTCCAGGGTCAGCTCTCTATGGAGACATCATCACGCTTCGGTAAGGATGCTGACGCAGGTCTCTCACTCTTCGGCGTAAACTGGGGTCTCTTCCCATCTCTTCAGGCTGCTTGGGTGATGACTAACGAGGACTGGTTCCGTCCAGGCAAGGGCATCAACTACTTGAAGCTCAATGCTGGTTTCGAGTCTGTAGGTAACGACGGTATTGACAACAATGCTTCGCTTACTTACATGCAGGCAAGCGCACTCCTCAACCAGACAATCACTTCTATCGGTCTTGCAAACATCGGTAACCCAAAGCTCAGCTGGGAGACAACAAATCGCTTCTCAGCAGGTCTTGAGGGCAACTTCCTCAACAACCGCTTGAATGCTAAGTTCAACTACTTCTACTCAAAGACAAACAACCTTGTTACACTCGGCACTCTCGCTTACGTAGCAGGTCTCCACGACTACTACACTAACGACGGTTCCCTCTCTAACACAGGCTTCGACTTTGCATTCGATGCTAAGGTTGTCAATCAGAAGAAGTTCAAGTTCGAGCTTGGTGGTTCTATCGGCCACTACAAGAACAAGCTTGAGTCTCTCCCACAAGGCAAGAGCTCATTCACTACAGATATGTACAACGCAACAATCCTCTCTGAGGTTGGTCGCAGCGCAGGCGTATTCTACGGCTACAAGACTGACGGCGTATTCGCTAAGTCATCAGACGCAGAAGCAGCAGGCAAGTACATCATCGACGCTAACGGTGCTAAGCAGTACTTCAAGGCAGGTGACATGAAGTTTGTTGACCTCGATGGCAATGGCGAGATCAATGACAATGACCGCACAGTCATTGGCGATCCAAATCCAGACATCTATGGCAACATCCACGCAAACTTCTTCTTGGGAAGCAACTGGACACTCTCTGCTACATTCAACTACTCGCTCGGCAACGACATCTACAACTTCCAGCGCTCAATCCTTGAGAGCGGTTCGCAGTTCCTCAACCAGACAACTGCAATCAAGCGCGCTTGGATAGCAGAAGGTCAGGTGACAGACATCCCACAGGCAGTCTATGGCGACCCAATGGGCAACAGCCGCTTCTCTGATCGCTGGATTGAGGATGGCTCTTACCTCAAGTTCAAGAACATCACTCTCAGCTACAAGGTGCCAGTTTACAACGAGTACATTCAGGGTATCACAGTTTGGGCAGCTGCCAACAACCTCTTCACTCTCACTAACTATCTCGGCTCAGACCCAGAAGTTTCTTGCGGCAATGGCATCCTCATGCAGGGCATCGACGCAGGCTATCTCTCAGCAGGTCGCAGCTTCCACCTTGGTGTTAAGATTAACCTCTAATTTGATTATCTCATGAAATTAAAATCTATCATAGCATGTGGCTTGCTCCTTCTTGGAGTGGGAGCAGCCACTACTTCCTGCGAGGACATGTTCACAGCCGAGAACAAGCTTGTGACAACTGACCTTGCTCCAAAGGATACTGTATATCAGGTTATGGGCATCATTCAGCGCATGCAGAAGCTTGCAGACCGCACTGTCCTTCTCGGAGAGTTGCGTGCAGACCTCGTGAATGTTGATCCTGCTCATTCGTCTATCTACTTGCAGGAACTTGGCAACAACAATGTTAGCGAAAGCAATATTTACAATCAGCCAAGAGACTATTACGAAGTAATCAACAACTGCAACATCTACCTTGCACACGTTGACTCGCTTCTCAAGGCACACGGCGAATACTACTACAAGAACGAGATCATCGGCGTCAAGACATTCCGTGCTTGGTGCTACCTCGAGCTTGCTAAGATCTATGGCGAGGTGCCACTCGTTACAGAGCCAGTTATTGGTTCCGACGCAGCAGAGAACATCGTTGCATCTGGCAGCAAGGCAAACCTCACAGCTATTGCTGACTTCTGCATCGACGACCTCAAGGGCTACGCTTACGAGCCAAAGAACAATGAGCTTCGTCCAAGCTACTCTAACGACGCTAAGTACTCAGAGTACTTCATTCCAGTTCGCGTAATGCTCGGCGAGCTTTACCTCTGGAGAGCTTCTATGACAGGCAACGAATCAGACTATATCAATGCTGTTCGCATGTATCACAACTACCTCACATTCCCAAATGAGGAGCATGTGAGTGGCGAGTTTGACGTTGCTTGGCGTTCTTCAAGCATGGGAAGCATGTTTGACAGCTATAGCCTCATGCTTTTCGATCATAGCAAGGAATTTACAGTAGCAGTTCTTCCAATGGATACAACAGAGTACAATGGCTATGTAACTGACCTTCGTGCCGTATTCCTCCCAACTTACAAGCAGAACTATTATCCATCAGTGACAATCGCTGACCGTCTCGACTCTATCTCGCGCAATCAGCGTTACTGCTACTATTCTTACATGGGCGATGATTTCATCGACACTATCTACATGTCACTCAACCCAGCAGATTACGCATCAGCTCGTGAGCAGGGCGACCTTCGTCTCCAGAGCCTTCTCTACACAAGAAGCGTGAGCGATAAGTACAACGCTGCTCTCAACAAGGAGCGTACTTACATTGCTAAGTACACAACAGGATCTAACTACATCGACGATGACAGACGTCTCGCTGAGATTCCATACTATCGCTTCAGCACCATCTATCTCCACATGGCTGAGGCACTCAACCGTGCAGGTTTCCCTGAGACAGCATTCGCAGTCCTCAAGTATGGTTTGACAGAACAGGTGCTCATGAACCGCGACATCATTTCAGCTGATGAGTTCGATCGTCTTGGCCAGATTAAGGTGTTTGGCTTCTCAAGCACTTCTACAAACTATGACGAAGATCACAACAACAGCTTCCTCGTATGGCCAGTGTCTAAGTTCGTCACTAAGAACAAGAGAGTTATGTCAAGCATTAATGGTGGCATAATTATAGATGACAACGTTAACTACCAGATCGGTATTCACTCATTCGGTTCAGGCGACTCTGAGTACAACATGTACTACTCGCTTCCTGCTATCCTCACAAACTGCAAGGACATCACTCTTCCTGAAGAGCCAGTATGGAACAAGCGTGAAGATGCAGACTCTGCTATCTACAAGGCTGAGTACGAGGTTTACGTAAATGACCTCAATGCATACAACCTTCAGGATTCAATCAACCGTGTGAATGTTTACAACGACAGCAAGGAAATTCGTATGGACTACGTTGCAAAGAGAATCCTCGACGAAGAGGCACTTGAGTGCTGTTTCGAGGGAACTCGTTTCTACGACCTCATGCGCTACGTTCGTCAGCAGGGTGATAACTCTAAGACTATCACAATGCCAGCTTACATTGAGGAAGAGTACGGCAAGAGCAGTCGCAACCTCACAGGCAAGCCTTGGTATCTCAACCTTCCAAAGCGTTAATGCACTATATATAATAATATAGTATATATAACCAATAATGTCTTTAGAGGCGGTGCAATGAGCACCGCCTCTTTTTTATGCTTTTCAGCATCATTTTCCACTCCAAACGGAGATTTTGCATACCAAATTGCCCCGAATCGTTCATTTTTG
>JAZRYI010000104.1:0-11942 GCA_045600665.1 Bacteroidaceae bacterium | reverse complement strand
GGTTCTCGCCCATTGGCTTGCGGTATATTGTAGTTTTCTGCATGATTCTGTATGATTTCTACTACAAAGGTACGACTTTTTTCTGAAATATCAAACTAAATGTCTAATTATTAATAAGTTAATTTATAGAACATCCCTTATTTGATTTTCGAAGCACCGATTTCTCGAAACATCGATTTCTCGAAATTTCGATTCTTCGAGCTATCGCTTTTCCAATGCATCAATTCCTCGATTCTCATCCTTACTTCTCCAGCAGCACAACAGCATACGCGCTGATGCCTTCTTCTCTTCCTGTGAAGCCAAGTTTCTCAGTAGTCGTTGCCTTGATCGACACATCGTCCACATCTATGCCCATCACATCGGCAAGCACTTGTTTCATCTCGGGTATGCGAGGGTTCATCTTTGGTCGCTCTGCACATATTGTCGCATCCACATTGCCTACGGTATAGCCCTTTTCTGCCACAATTTCCACTGTGCGCTTGAGAAGGATTTTAGAGTCGGTGTTCTCAAACTCATTTCCTTTTTTGGGAGGGAAATGATAGCCAATGTCTCTCATGTTTGCAGCACCAAGAATAGCATCACATATAGCATGGATAAGCACGTCGGCATCGCTATGTCCCAGCAATCCCATCGAGTGCTCCATCTTTATTCCGCCAAGCCAAAGGTCGCGACCTTCCACAAGCTGATGGACATCGTAGCCCATTCCAACACGTATCTTCATAGTTCTACAGTTTTTGATGATGTTCGCACACTATTCGTTCTCGTCAAAGAAAGCTACGTATATATTGTTGGTAGTGTGGAACGTTGCTCCAAAACCCTTGCGGTGGTTGTTAGCATACTTTCCGTAAGAGTAATTGCCATTGTTGTAGAAATACAATCCATAGCCTTCGCGCTTGCCGTTCACTGTTTCGCCCACATACTTGTCGCCATTGCCGTAGGTGAGGGTAACGAACTGGTTGTTCTGCTTTAAATCCTTAGACACATTATGCTTCTTGCCATTCTTGAAGATATATAGCGGCTCGCCAGTGGTGAGATCGTAGCATACATAGTGGCTATTGGTGCCAATAATTGCTGTCACATCACCCATCTTTATGCCGAATATGAACTGACCATTGCGATACTGACCATACACCACGCCTTCATCCTTCGTGAAGAATGCGCCGAAGCCGTAGATGCTCTGCTCTTCTGTAATCTGACCGAAATACTCTCCATGCTCTGTGTTTGCCACTCCTGCTTTGTTGTCCTTCACTTGGTCAATGAAAGCTGCATCATACTCTATCGGTATGATAGGGTACTTGTCTAACATCTCCACCTGAGCATTAGCGGCTGTAACACTGAGAAGCATTATTAGAAATAGCAATTTTTTCATTTTTTTCAAATAGTTTATTATTATATAATGTGGAATTCTATATTTCATTTGCAAAGATAAGCATTCTTCATAATTATTCGTTCTAAAATTAAACCTTTTATCAAGTTTCTGGTCAAAAACATCGTAAACCAACAAAAAAGAACTCAATAATTGCAGAATTAATTAACAAAATAACGATAAAAAGCAAATGAAAAAGTTTTTAACAGCACTGTTCCTTTCTCTTGCAGGCCTTTCGGCAATGGCACAGAGCAAGTTCAACATCTCAGGATCCGTAGCAGAGCAAGGAACAAATGAAGCCGTAGTTTCAGCCACAGTTCGCATTCTTTCATTGCCAGATAGCGCAATGGTTGGTGGCGCAGCAACAACAGCTACTGGCACATTCACAGTCAAGGACATCAAGAAAGGCAAGTATGCCATCAAAGTCACTTACATAGGCTACCAAGACAAGGTGGTGGCTCTCGACCTCACAAGCAAGAAGACTCGCGATGTGAACGTAGGCACAATCACTATCTCTCCAGACGCAAAAGTGCTCAAGGAGGCAAAGGTGACTGCAGCCGTAGCAAAGGTGCAGGTCAGTGGCGACTCAATCATCTACAATGCTGACGCATACCGCGTGCCAGAAGGCTCTGCCCTTCAGGAGTTGGTCAAGCAGATGCCAGGCGCAGAGGTTGACGATGAAGGCAACATCAAGATCAACGGCAAGAGCATAAAGAAGATCATGATGAACGGCAAGGAGTTCTTCGACAATGATACTAAGGTTGCAATGCAGAACATCCCAACCGACATCATTGACAAAATCAAAACATACGACCGCAAGAGTGATTTCTCTCGTGTTACTGGCATTGACGATGGCGAAGAAGAGACAGTGCTCGACCTCACAGTGAAGAAGGGCATGAACAAGGGCTTCACAGGCAACGCACGGTTTGGCGTAGGCACAGAGAATCGCTACAATGGTCGCCTCTTCGGTATGGGCACACTTGAAGACGCACAGATTCAGCTCGTTGGCGGCATGAACAACGTAGGCGACCGTGACTTCGGCGGCGGTGGTGGACGTGGCGGATTCGGCTTCGGTGGTGGTGGCCTTCGTGCCAGCAAGAACCTCGGCATCAATTTCGGCACAGCAGGCGACAAACTCGAAACTGGTGGCAACATCCGTTTCCGCTACGATGGCAGCGACAGCAAGACATGGTCAAGCACCCAGAACTTCTCGCCAGTCGGTCTTGACTTCAGAAACTCTTTCAGCAAGAGCATTGCTTCTAACACAGGCATCAACATGAACTTCCGTCTTGAGTGGAAGCCAGACAGCATGACGAACATCATCTTCCGCCCATCTGCAAACTACAGCCGCAATCGTGGCATGTCCGGCAGCGAGGAGGTTACATTCAACCAGGATCCAGATGATTATTATTCTATTCACGAAGGCGATATCCTTGGCAATGTTGATGCTCTTATCAGCAGAGTGGATAGCTTTGTGGTCAATACAAACTACAATAATCAGCAGACATTCAGCACAAATAAGGGTATGAATGGTGAATTTCAGGTCAACCGTCGTCTCAACAACGAGGGTCGCAACATCACTCTCCGTGCTACTGGTTCTATATCTGAAAGCGAGAGCAAGAACCTCTCTGCAAACCATGTCAAGTACTACACAACGCCTCTCCCAGACGCAATCAACAACCGCTACGCTACTACTCCTGGTCGCAATCGCAGCTATTCAGCTCAGCTCACATACTCTGAGCCAATCGCGTTCCGCACATACTTGCAGTTCTCATATCGCTTCAACTACAGCTACTCTATGAACGACCGTCAGACAGCTGCATACTTGAGCAATCCTACTGCCTACGAAGCACTTCGTGAGTCGCTTGGTGCATTCCGTTACAATGTTGATGGCGCAGTTGACTATTTGCTCTCAAACTATGGCATGCGCAACGACTCTATCGTGCCAAACCTCAGCCAATACTCAGAGTACAACAACTACAACCACAACATCTCTGTCAGCTTCCGCAAGGTTACTGATCTCTACAACCTTAGCGCAGGTGTCGATCTCCTCCCACAGAGCTCTGTGCTCAACTACATGGGCAACAATATCACAGAGCTCACCGAGGTTAGACGCAGTGTGTTCAACTATGCTCCACATCTTGATCTCCGTCTCAACTTCGACAAGCAGACACAGCTCCGTCTCAACTATCGTAGCAACACAAGCCAGCCAAGTATGACAAGTCTCCTCGACATCGTAGATGACTCTGATGTTCAGAATAAGACACAAGGAAATACAGGTCTTAAGCCTTCGTTCAGCCACAACTTGAATGGTAACTTCAATACATTCGACATGGAGCATCAGCGCAGCATCTTCGTGTTCTTCAATGCAGGCTTCACTCAGAATGCATTCACTCAGCGTATCAGCTACGAAGAAGGAGGTAAGAGAACTACCAAGCAGGAGAATATCAATGGTAACTGGAACGGCAACCTCGGATTCGGCTTCAACACAGCACTCGATTCAGAGAAGTACCTCACCCTCAATACATTCACCAATGGTTCATACAACCATCAGGTCAGCTATCTTGATCCAGCACAGTACAAGGATGATAAGTCTGCCACAAACAGCATGAACCTCATGGAGAACCTCAGCCTCTCATATCGCAAGGATTGGTTCCAGATGTCCCTCAACGGCAACGTAAACTATCAGCATTCACGCAACAGCGTGCAGCAGAACAACAACCTCGACACTTGGACATTCTCTTACGGCACAGAGATCAATCTCATGTTCGACAATGGTCTCTCATTTGCAACAGACATAGCAGAGAACAGTCGTCGTGGTTACTCTCAGACGGAGATGAACACTAATGAGCTCATCTGGAACGCTCAGATTTCTAAGTCATTCCTCAAGGGCAACGCTCTTACTATCACTGCACAGTGGAACGATATCCTCGGCAATCGCAGCAATCTCTCTCGTACAATCAACGCTATGATGAGTCGCGACTCACGCTCTAACGCTATCTACTCATACGGCATGATCACAGCCATCTACAAGCTCAACATCTTCGGCGGCGCAAACACTCAGCGTGGTGGTCGTGGTCAGTGGGGTGAGAGAGGCGGCTTCGGCGGTGGCTTCCCAGGTGGTGGCTTCCCAGGTGGTGGCTTCGGTGGTGGACGCCCAGGTGGCAGAATGTAATAATAATGGAACAGATCCTACTTCACTGCTGCTGTGCTCCGTGCTCCAGCGCAATCATAGAGTGGATGCTCGCCAATGGCGTGCGTCCAACTCTTTTTTATTGCAATCCCAACATCTACCCTGAGGAAGAGTATCTCATTCGCAAAAACGAATGTACCAAATATGCTCAGAAGCTTGGTCTTGAAATCATCGACGATGATTACGACCACAGCTCATGGCTCGCAGAAATCTGTGGTTTGGAGTCAGAACCGGAAAGAGGCAAGCGTTGCCTGAAGTGTTTCAAGATCCGTCTTCTCCGCGCTGCCCAGAAAACTGCGGAACTCGGGCTCACCACATTCACAACCACCTTAGCCTCAAGCCGATGGAAATCCCTCGATCAAATCAATGAAGCAGGCAAGTGGGCAGCAGAACAAATCCCTGGCACCAGCTTCAACGATCGCAACTGGCGCAAAGGTAGGCTCCAGCAGCGTCGCAATGAACTCCTCAAAATAAACGGTTTCTACAACCAGCTCTATTGCGGATGCGAGTTCTCGCTTGAAGCTGCAAAAGCTTCAGGACGCATGTAATAGTATTATGTGAATATGAACAATATCCTACAAAAAGAGGAGGCACTCCGTGCGAGCGCCTCCTCTTTTTGTTTATATTTGATTGTATGAGCACTTATTTCAGCAAGTACTTATCGGCTGTCTCCTTCACGATTTGCTTGCGGAATGCCTCTGGGTAGCCTGGGCGCTGTGGTGCTTCTGCATAGCCGTGAGAAGTCTTGAGGAAATTATTGTTGGAATCAGTTTTCTTTACAGCCATATCGTTGTGCTTGACAACAAGATACTTGAACAGATTGTTCCAACGTTCCATCATGAGGTCTGCCATCTTCTGGCACATTGCAGTTGCACCGTCAGCGAGAGCGTCTTTGGTGTTGAACAATGATTGAAAACCTTTTATGGCACCATCTTCGTACTTGATGAATGTGTTTTCAAGACCGCGAGCTTCAAGCAGGTCTGGGAACATCTTGTCATAGTATGGGTAAACCATGTTGCTGACTGTGTTCTGAAGCCAGAATGCTGATTCCCATGAGAAAGTCACGTCGTCCTGCACTCCGTCTATACGCTGGAAGCACTTTGGCACTTCGTTCACGCCGCAATAGATTGGCACGAAAGGAGCCATGTTAGGATCGTCGTTGGTGAACCACGCCACACCGCCAATGCAGTCTGGGTATTGCGAGCGCATCTGACCTACGAAGCAGAAGCTGGTCTGCTGAGTACTGATAGGTCGCTCGTTGAAATACTTCTTGCCATCTGTTTCGAAAGAGAGCGGAGTAGGGCGGTAAGGCATATTGTATGGACCTGCGCCAATCTCATTCTGTATGTCGAAAGGAGTGCCCTCATAGTGGTCGCGCATACAGCCCATCACGTCTTGGAGAGTGACAGGTTGCTTTGGCTTCATGTAGAGCGGCATCTCGCCCTTCAGGTCATTGCCCTTAGCATATTCTACGTACTTGTCCATGCCATCGCACAGACGATTGAAAATGCTCCATGCACGAGCTTCGCAATAGCGTACTGCTCCGAAATCATTTGGTGCATAAGCATCACGGAATGAGAAGTCTGCATCGTTCTTGCTCGTAAAGAAGCCTTGGGAGCGTGCGAACTTGATCACGTCCTTGGAGTAGAGCACATTCTGCTTGTCCTTGAGGTTGAAGCGAGTGATGCGGCTCTGGTTTGCATGAGCGCATACACAGTCGTCAGGGATGCGGATAGCAACCCACACAGCCCCCTTGTTGCCAGGGCCTTTGCCTATCATCTCCATGATCCATGCTTCATTCTTGTCGCAGATGGAGAAGGTCTCGCCCTCAGAGAAATAGCCATACTGAGCCACGAGGGAGGTCATGATGTCAATGGCATTGCGAGCCGAAGTGGCGCGTTCAAGTGCAATGTAGATGAGCGAGCCGTAGTCGATCAAGCCTGTTGAGTCAGCAAGCTCTTCGCGTCCGCCGAAAGTTGTCTCGGTGATGCTGACCTGGTTTTCATTCATTTGTCCCACAACATTGTATGTGCGCTCGGCTTGCGGAATCTCTCCAAGGTATTTGTTTGAGTCCCAATCATAAACCTTGCGCATCTCGCCTTTCTGGTGAGTGCCGCCAACGTGGCGATAGAGGTTGCCATACATGCCGTATGAGTCAGCATTGTAGCTGACGAATACGCTGCCATCGGCTGAGGCTTTCTTGCCAACAATGACGTTGGTGCAAGCGAGGCTGTGAAGCGTAATGAGCGCTGACTGAAGAATGAGAGTTACTGCTATTGCTAATAATTTCTTCATGATAGTATGTGTTTTATCCCATCAGTCACCCCTCGCCCTGAGGGGGGGGGAGGGGATGGGGGAGAAGGGCTTTATTTAATGACGAGTTTATCGCTGCCAGCAGCCTTGAAGCTCATGTCAAGTCCTTTTACAGAGTGAGTGAGCGCGCCGAACGAGATGAAGTCAACGCCTGCCTTAGCGTATGGAATCATTGTGTCGAATGTGATGCCGCCGCTTGATTCTGTCTCTGCACGGCCTGCTACGAGTTCCACAGCCTTCTTTGTGTCCTCTGGGGTGAAGTTGTCGAACATGATGCGGTCGCAGCCCTCGGCAAGAGCCTCGTCGAGCTCCTTCCAGTTGCGCACCTCACACTCAATCTTGAGGTCCTTGCCATGTTCCTTGCAGTACTGCTTTGCACGGCTTATAGCATTGTGCACGCCGCCACAGAAGTCAATGTGATTGTCCTTGAGGAGAATCATGTCGAAGAGGCCAATGCGGTGATTCATGCCGCCGCCAATCTTGACAGCTTCCTTCTCAAGCATACGCATGCCCGGAGTGGTCTTGCGAGTGTCGAGCACGCGTGTTTTTGTTCCTGCATCGATGAGAGCTTGCTGATACTTGTGAGTCATTGTAGCGATGCCTGACATGCGCTGAAGGATGTTGAGCATGAGGCGTTCTGTCTGCAAGAGACTCTGCTCCTTGCCCTTGACCGACATCACGATGTCGCCTGGCTTTACGTGAGCGCCGTCCTCGATGTACACTTCCACCTCCATTGTTGGGTCGAAGCGGTGGAACACTTGCTTTGCTATCTCCACGCCAGCAAAGATGCCTTCCTGCTTGATGAGCAGCTTGCTCTCGCCATATTGGTCGGCAGGGATGCAGCATAGAGTTGTGTGGTCGCCATCACCTATGTCTTCTGCAAAGGCGAGGTCTATGAGTTTGTCGTTGAGTTCTTCTACGGATAACATATTGTTTATTCAGTATTTAACTATTTTCAATTTGCGATTTGTTTGTCGAAGAGATGTTGTGCAGAGGAATGCATCTCCACTTTTGCAGCATCCCTTCATTCATCATTCAGTATTCTTCACTTAGAAATACCAAGCCAAGCCAACCTTTAAGCCGCTCTTGCTCTTTTCTGTGAAGTCAGAAATGGAAATATCATAGTACAGGCTTGGCTCGATAGTGAGGTGGCGATTGAGGAAGAAGCAGTATCCAACCTCAGGAGTGAGCTGCACGTCATTGAAGTTTGGAGCGCCGTGCAGGTACTTAGCGCCAAGCTGAAGGAAGATGCCGTTCTGCTCGATGAGATAGCGGCACTTTGCGCCAAGATAGAACTGCTGCAGATCCTTGTTGCTGTAGTTGAAGCCAGCCTCGGCAATAGCCATCCAAGCCTCTTCGAACATGTAGCCGCCATTCACGCCAGCACCGATCGTGAACTTGTCTGTCTTGCTGTAAGAGAGACCAGCACTGTTAGTTGTTGCGCCGAGGTACATCTTGCCTTTTTCGAACTGAGCTGATGCTGAACCGATGCCGAGCACCGCCAAAAGTAATGTAAAAATGATTTTCTTCATAATATGTTAATTTACGATTTTGTGAATCAGAGGAACCGCGAATCAAGGGGTCAGACCCCTTGATTCGCTCGCTCTTGCCTGTATTTGTCTCTTTTCTTCAACGCCCACCACAAGGCAATGCAGATGAGTGCGTAGATGGCGAGGTTGGGAAGGTTGTGCCTCCATGCATTCCATGTGATGCCGTAATAGACGTAGAAGGCTGTGCCGGTGAGAAAGAATGCGATAGGCATCCATACGTGTCGTTTCATTTCTTTGCGAGTCTATTTTTCCAGAATATGAATATGCCTAAACAGCTGCCCACAATCATGCCTCCCATCACGTATGCAACGATATGGTTGAGCATGAATCCTTCTGGTGCAATGAGGATGTAGGTTGAGCACACCATAGTCATCCATATCGCTGGGATGAGCGAGATGAGGTAAGCATTCTTGAGTTTATTGCTCTCCAGTGAGCGTTTTGTGAGCCAAACAGTGATTGCCCACAGCGTGAACACTGAGAGGGTTTGGTTGAACCAAGCGAAGTAGCGCCAGAGCACATCAAACTTGACGAACATGAGCACGCCGCTGATGATGAAGATTGGCACAGAAAGTATGAGGCGCTTATACACTTTGTTCTGCTTGTAGCGCATGAAGTCGGCAGCGATGAGGCGAGCCGAGCGGAAAGCTGTGTCGCCCGATGTGATAGGCGCAGCCACTACTCCGAGCACGGCAAGTATTGCACCCACGGTGCCGAGCCATGTCTGACAGATGCTGTTCACCACGATGGCCGGGTTGGGATTGGTTGTGCCGCCATTTGTCATCATTGCCCAGAGCTTATCGTAAGGAGCAGCATTGCTGTCCATGCCGAACTTGCTTACGTCGAACGAGTCTGCAAACTTGATGGCAGCCGCAGCCCAGATGAGCGCTACGATGCCTTCTGTGATCATGGCGCCATAGAAGATTGGGCGTCCATACTTCTCATTCTTCATGCAGCGAGCCATCATCGGGCTCTGCGTAGCATGGAATCCGCTCACCGCGCCACAGGCGATGGTGATGCAGAGGCCAGGGAAGATCGGCATTGCGCTCGAAGGGTGATGATTGCTGAATGCCTCGGTGATCTCTGGCATTGAGCCAGGATTGGTGAAGATGCCAATGCCCACGCCTGCTGCCATGATCAGCAAGGCTACGCCGAACACTGGATATATCTTGCCAATGAGCTTGTCGATAGGCAAGAGCGTTGCGAGGATGTAATAAGCAAAGATAATGATTATCCACACGATGTTTTGCGAGAAGAAGCCATCGCCCCCCACGAGGTTGGCAAGCAATCCTGCCGGCGTGGTGGCAAACACCGCTCCCACCAGTATCATCAATATGAGCGAGAGAATGCGCATAGCCATGCGAGCGCCGCTGCCAAGCTCGTCGCCAACAATCTCAGGCAGGCTCGCTCCCTTCTTGCGAAGCGAAATCATGCCCGCCATGTAGTCGTGCACAGCACCGCCGAATATGCAGCCGAGCACAATCCAGAAGTATGCTCCAGGACCAAACAGCATGCCCTGTATGGCACCGAATATTGGCCCCGTTCCTGCTATGTTGAGAAACTGGATGAGGAATACTTTCCACGTAGGCATTGGCAGATAGTCAACGCCGTCTTGGGCTGTGTAGCAAGGAGTTTTCTTGTTTGGATCTGCTCCGAACACCTTGTCAACGAATGCTCCATACAAGGCATAACCAGCCACCAAGAGCAACAAAGAACATATAAATGTAGTCATTATTTATCTATAAATTTCAAAAAACGTCGCAAAAGTAGTAATAATTCCTTACCTTTGCAAAAATTTAGCGTTGATAATGAAGTATCTATATACAATATGTGCCTTATTCACACTATTTAGCACCCTGACAACGTCAATCAAGGCACAGGATTACACATACGAAAAAGAATACCCTCATCGCGAAGTGCGAGCTGTGTGGCTCACCACGCTCAGCGGTTTGGACTGGCCGAAGGTGATGGCAAACAGTCCTGAGGGAGTGAAGCGACAGAAGGATGACCTCTGCCGCTTGCTTGATGCATACAAGAAGGCGAACATAAACACAGTCATCTTTCAGACGCGAGTGCGCGGCTCGGTGCTCTACCCTTCTGCCATCGAGCCATGGTGCGATTGCCTCACAGGCAAGGCAGGCAAAGACCCTGGCTACGACCCCTTGGCATTCTGCATAGAGGAGTGTCACAAGCGCGGCATGGAACTGCACTCATGGGTAGTGGCAATTCCTCTTGGCAAGAATCAGAAGGCATACGGAGCAGCTTCCATCACGAAGAAGAGGAAGGACTTGTGCCGCACGGCAGGAGGTGAGACGTTCATGATTCCGGGCAAGGAAGGAACGGCTGACTACATAGCAGAGCTATGCAAGGAGATAGTGACTCGCTATGACGTGGACGGCATATCGCTCGACTATATCCGCTATCCCGAGTCATTCTATCGCTTCTCCGACGACGACCTCTATCCTAAGCATTCGTACATGAGCAAGGCAGAGTGGAGGAGAGAGAACATCACGCGCATTGTGCGCAAGCTGCACGATGCTGTGAAGCCAATCAAGCCTTGGGTCAAGCTGAGCAGCTCGCCAATAGGCAAGTATCGCGATGTGTCTCGCTACAGCAGCAAGGGATGGAACTGCTATGACGCTGTATATCAAGACCCTCAGATGTGGCTCCGTGAAGACCTGCAAGACATCCTTTTCCCAATGATGTACTTCACCGGCGATCATTTCTATCCATTCATGTTCAATTGGCGCGAGTGCTCATACGGACATCCTGTGGCGCCAGGGCTCGGCATCTATTTCCTCGACCCACGTGAGGGCAACTGGAAGCTCAACGACGTGCGCGCCGAGATGCATACCGCTCGCAATTCAGGCATTGGCGGTTTTGCGTTCTACCGAGGCGACTTCCTCACTCGCAATTGCAAAGGCATCTACGACAGCACCTGCGATGAGTTCTGCCCATACCCATCCCTCACCACTCGCATGCTGTGGATGGGCGATACTGTGCCTCCGCTTTCTCCCCAGAGCATTCACTACAACGACAGCCGCATCACATGGCAAGCTGTCTCTGGCAGACCATCCGCTGGCACCATCCTATACAACGTCTATGGCTCCAATGTCTATCCTGTGGATGTGACGAAGGCAGAGAACCTCCTTGCTGTGAATGTTCGCGGCAATTCGTATGAGATTCATGGCCGCGCATTGAAATGCAGGTATTTTGCCGTCACAGCCATCGACCGCCTTGGCAATGAGAGCAAGCCCGTGCAGGAAATCCGCAGCGGCAGCACCGAGTTGCCAGAATACATAAACGTGCCTCGCCTCATCAATTTTGAGAAGAAGAAGGCTGGGAGTACGAAATCGAAAACGAAAAATAAGAAAAGATAATAATAAGTAAGTGAACACAATTATTTTTATAATTAAAGAACACGAATTTCCCGAATCTCACGAATGCAAAAGGATTCGTGCAATTAGTGAGATTGACTTCGTCGAGCTCTTCGAGGTTCGTGTTCAAAATAAAACCACAGAGT
>JAZRYI010000103.1:0-109072 GCA_045600665.1 Bacteroidaceae bacterium | reverse complement strand
GGTGATGCCAAGGCGAAGCTGAAACTGAAGCTCGTTGACCTCGAACTGCAACTCAACAACATCTTCGACCAACGTCAATACACACGTGTGAACTACAGCGGTCTCGACATCTACACTCAGACCTCGCAGTTGAGACCAAGAAATATTGTTGCTTCTGTCAGATTCAAGCTGTTGTAAAGATAGTGTATTTTTGATCCTACATAAGATTCGAAGACATCTTCCTCTAACTTGCATGGGATATAGGTTCCTATAAGGAAGAGTCAGAAGACGATAAAAAGTAATCTCGCAATCCTCACATGCTGTGTTTGATTGATAATTAGTTAGATGACACACCCACTGGTCAAAACAGACAGGTGGGTGTGTTTTTGCACATGTCATTTGAATCCACCTTTGTTTAATTTTGGTTAAAAATGTTAAAAGTGACAGCGTCTCAAATTCTCCCAAAATACACAACATCACTTTTCTACCTTTATATGTACATTTCTCTGATAATCAACAAAGTGAATCAAGGGGGCAGACCCCTTGATTCACTTTTTCACTTCATTTTCTCTCAAAAAAAAGAGTTTTTTCTATATTTTGCCAAACACCTAACATCGTGCTTGCAATATGCGGTATTTCAGTGCGTTGATTGTGTTAGGTGTTGCTCAAACACCTAACACAACACCTAACATAGACCTAACACAGACCTAACATGGTTATAACAAAGCAGCCCCACAATCGTGTTCCGATTGTGGGGCTTGGGAATTTGTATGTCAAGAATGAAAAAGCTTCATTGCTGGGATTGACATGAGGGATTGCATCTTTAGATTTTCACGACTACTTCGTAGGTTTCTGAATAGAGATCTTGTATCTTTGCGATGTCCTGATAATTCACATCATACAAGTGCCATTTGTTGCCCAAAGCAATGTTGTTCTTCACGCCTACTATGCCATACATGCTTGTCTCGTCTCCTACCCAGCCGCACATCTCATAAGTGGATGGCACGGCGTAGGCAATGACAATGCAAAAAAGTAATGCCAGATGTCACGTATGTTGCCTCTGCGTTTGATATAGATAGTTACATAGTCGTCATTTTTCAATGGTCTCGCCAGATATGACTAAGCGAGTGTAATTCTTTCGTGAGTTGGTATATACAGTGATGGTCTTGCGGAAGGGTCCCAAACGCTGAGAAGAGCCATCATACTGCACCTTTATCTCTCCTTTCTTTCCTGGTTGTATAGGATCTTGGGTGTAGGAAGTGGTGGTGCATCCACATCCGGTTGCCACATGAAGGATCAGCAACGATGCATTGCCCGTGTTGGTAAAGACAAAGGTATGCGTCTTTTTTTTCTTCTTTGGGAACTTGCCGAAGTCGAAGGAATGGTGGTCGAATGTGAAATCAGGGGAAGCCTCTGACGGAGATTGGCATAAAAAGTTCATTCTCTCCATTGCTGGTGTAGCAATGGAGAGAATAATTGATGATAATATAACGAGTAAACGCATAAGCATATCTACTTACAATTCAACATCAATGTTGATATTTTTTACATTATGTTCTGCAAACTCTATTTCCCAGTCTCTTGCTTCTGCATTGAATGGAGCTACTAAATCCGTTGTTATTCCAATTTTCTTCACATCATTGTCAGATCCATAATAATTATACGCATATTTCTCTATTGTGAAAGGCCATGATTCATGAACGTAAATTGGTATCTTCTTTTTCTCAAGATCATTTGCCAACACAAAGTACAGATAAGCTTGAGCTTTTACGTTTTTATAATCAGCCTTAGACACGAAACTAATTTTTGGACAGTAGTATCCACTCTTTTTTATTTTCGAGAATAGACTTTTTGACTTTTCCTTATTTTTATATTTTCCACCATCAGTATATTCTATTCTATAAGTGATTCCGAAATCTGACCACATGCCACTCATCGCAGTAGCATTGAACATATAGAAAGGCAAACAAAAATCATACTGTTTAAATCCTGCTGATTCTGCCACAGTATTAAATAGTCCCGATAGAATTCCAATATCAACAGAGGGAATATCTCCCCAAGTCTGATAAACAATTGTATTTTTGTAGTCTTTTGATTGTTTGTCAGGAAAGAATTTCACGATAGGACGGATTTCCTTATCAATATACCTTTTATTGTCATAGAACAAATCATTTGTTTGTGTAGTGGGACGATAAAGCACAGGAACCACAGTGAAGTCTTGAACGAGATCATAGGTCTTGTATGAAAACGTGTATTCCTTATTGCTGGTCACCCAACTTGGTTTTGTATCAGGGTCAATATCTTCATATTCAACAAGAGTAGGATCTGTACTATTTCCTTTATAGACTCTCAATCTTGGTTTAAAGTATGTATTCAAAGCGGTAGCATATATTCCTAAATTCGGATAAGAGTATTTTACTTTAAACATTTTGTATTTTCCTCTTGTATCTTCATGGATAATGACATCTATCTGATTATTCACCTTAACTTTTGGGGAGAATTTCACATCAAATCCATCCCATATTTTGTGCTTATCGGATTCTATAAATTTATACTCTCCCCATCCTCCACCTATTCCTTTGAGTCCCCATTGTACATTTGAAGAAAGAGCAAAACCACAGTCATCACTAAAGCATAAGTTTTTATCGCCTATAAAGTCATATTGTATCTTTCCTTCAAAATCAACCGTTGCAGAAATCCATCCGCCAAGAGCAAAAATTTTTGCACGCACATCTGTACCCACAGCACTGCCAAATCCCAGAAACCCTTCTACGCCACCACTAATGTTAAATTTACCACAAAGCGATACGCCGTATTCATTTGAAGGTATTTCCAATTTCTCTGGATCTTTTTCTGTCTTCTTTCCATGCGAGATAGTCGTCTCAACCTGTGTTTTTCCAGTCCAAATTAAGACTTCTCCATGACCCATAATTGAAGCTGAAAAATCAAATATTGGTCTCACTCGTAAAACAATGCCTACAGGCAAGCCATTAAACGGCCAGAACTTTACAAATTGTAATTCTGGATCCTTATTTAGGTGTGAAGGTAACGGATCAGAAGTAAATGCCATTCCAGCATCCATTAAGCGTTTTATAAACTCATCTTCTTGCTCTGCTCTTTTAACTTTATCACTCTTTGGAGCTATTATATCTCCATTCTTTCCTACATCCACACTCAGTTTGATGCCAGTAGTCTCTATCTGCTTGGTATAATCATACTCCTCCTTCACTCTAATTTTCTTTATCACTCTTGCTTTAGATACATAATATACTCCTATTTCGGCCTTGTCCACAAACTTCTTCACTTTATCTGTGAATGCAAGTTTTAGAGGATAAGAATCTTGATCTAAAGAGATTATCTTAATTTCATTTGTCTCTGTTACATCGCTATTAATATCTTGTTTGAAGTAGTCTTCTTCTTGTGCATCACTACTACGAGTAAGCACACCATTCCTACAAACTATTTTTTCATCTTTAGAAGCAAGATTGAAGATAGTCCAATCATATATGATTTCCGTAGTCGGCCCTGAAACACCTGAGCGGGTACCAGGGGCAGTAACCGTTTTTGTCTGTATCATATCAGAGTTGTTACTACTAATAAGGTCCATATCAAGATCGAGTTGAAAATCATCATACGCATCTTTTAGTTCACAAGGAGTGGTAGTAACCTTTATCATGCCCGCTTGTCTCTCTACGCTAAGAACCTTGTTGACAAGTCCCATAGGGAAGTCGATACAGCAATTGCATACAACTTGTCCTCCTTCCTCTGGAATCCACTCAGATGGCATATTGTCCATAAAATAGAGAATGGTATCAGCCTCTACGTTTATGAGATACTCACGGATATTATCAGTTAGAGAACGAGTATTGTCCTTATACTGATACTTAACACTATAATAAGGTGTCTCCATTTCTGTCATATCACCATATCCTTTTTCTTCTTCAGTCTCTACCCAGTCCTCCATATCAAGAGTACATGAAACAAAAAAATGGGTGAAAAGAAAAAGGATGCTTAAAAGTGCTGCTCTATTTATTGTTTTTGTCATCTGTTAAGTATTTTATTGTTAGATATCTTTTACTTTATCTCTATCTTATACAATTTGCTAAGTGTGCCATGTGCGGCACCATCAAAAAGCACTAAGCCTGGCACTTCTTCCTCAATGAGGAGGTGCTTATCGTATATCTTAAATTTTATTAATTGCAAGAAAGGATCTTCGTCAGCATCAGTCTCATTCTCTTCTGCCAATTCACTTCCTACACGAAGTTCGATATATGGTACGCCATGACTTTCTCTCTGCACTCCTATGCCGCAGAGTTCATCATTGATATAAGCATAAAGTTTCATTGTATCAGGGTTGAAAGGCTTTCCATGAACTGTGACATCTGCATAGAACACAGTCTCATAAGGATAGATGGGCAGCTGGTAGTCCCAACTTCTCAGTACGCATATCTGGCAACTATCCTCTTTCTGATGTAATACGCTGGTGCCGAAGACTGTTGTCCAGCCTTCGCTAACTGCGGTGAAAGTACCATTAGTGAGACTGAAACTGACAACATCCTCGTTGCTTGAAGTCCAATAAACATCACCGAGAGGAATGGTGTCAGGTTCAAATATCGGGTTGATAGTAAACGATTCACCTTGCATGACATATATGGTGTCACGCTCAAAAAACATTTTCACTTCTACCTGTGGCATGTCTTCCTCCAACTCCATGAGTCCGCACGAAAAGGTGAAGAATAGCGACATTGCAAAGCACAGTATGTTAGTCAGTTTCTTCATTTCTTATCTGGTGCTTTAATAGTTACAATATTCGAAGGCAAGCTCTCTCGTCCGTCCTCCATCTGTATCTGTATGTAGTATCTTGCTGACTGTCCTGCACGGAGAAGGTAGTCAGAGAAAGCATGCTCGTCTGGTTCTGCAGACATGAAGAACATGAACCTATCGTCGTCTGGTCCCTTTCTCCAGATGCAGAAATACCAATCCTTCCCTTCTGGCAGATTATCTGATTCCCATGCCAGTTTGGTCATGTTCTTGTTGCTGTCAAAATCGCCATACAACTTGATATCAGCAGAGAATACAGGGTCTCCAGTATAACGAGTGACGTATTGCAGGCTCAATCCACTGCTTATGTCTGAATAGTTGAATGACTCTATGGCATATACATATTCCTCATAGCTGTTCTCCTTTGGCTTGTCGTGAATCTCGATGAAGTCATTAGCAGCCTTCACAGAATCGGCATCACAAACTTTTATCAGTGTCCACTTCTTGTCTGTGTCAAGGAGTTTGCGATATACCTTGTGATATGCCATCTGCTCATCATTACCAGCAATCCATTTCATATACACTCCCTTGCCATCAACAAAGGCTGAATCAAGGTGAGCCACAGATGGTGGAACGAGCGAAGGACGAATGACCTGAAGCATATCTGAGTACTTACCCATATTAGTAGAGTAATCCACCGCACGCACCTTATAATAAATATACTTCTGGTTTACATCTACAGCAACCGTATCTACAAACACTGTATCACCATGCACAGTACCATGCTTATGCTGCATAAACTGGTGAGTGGAGTCGTTGGCATAAGCAATCTCATAGTAGCTGATGTCATCATCTGGCAGGGCATCCCATGTGAGCGTGATTGTGCCCACAGTTTCTCCCTTCTCATTCTCTGCAAACCCAGGCTTTGCCTTCAGGCCTGTAGGGGCTTTTGGAGGGCGCATGTCAGTGACACGGAGAAGCTGAGGAAGGGAGTAGCTCACATTTTGCGCAGTATCATAGGCTGCAATGACGAGCATCGAGCTTGGTATGTCGGTGACATTTATCCTGCACACGGTGTCGGTAGTAGCAATGATATGCTCTCTGTCAATGAGTGGTTTCCACTCTCCATTCGTGGCTTTCTCATGATAATACATAGGTATCATGCCCACGAAGTCCTCCTCCAGTGTGTCTTTCTCGAAGTGAATATCTGCCCACACCTCTGCTCCAGGATTGTTTTCGTCTGGACGTTCAATCTCGATATACGTTATCATTGGTGCACGAGGAGGCACAAGGTCAGGGAATACGACTGTGTGTATAGGCGAAGGCTCTGTCAGATCACCGAAAGGGTCATGAGCGAAGATGCGGTATTCGTATGTGCCAGGCTCAGGCAACTGATCGCCATAGAAGCAGTCCTGCTCCTCCTGCTCAGGAAACATAATGACGTAAGGCTTGTCATTTAGACGCTTCCATGCAGAAGAGCCTTTCATGCGACGTTCCACCTCATACGAAGTATAGTTGCGACGCTCCCACCACAGGCGTATGGACTGAGGCGAAACAATGGTGTCGCCCATTGCTACATCGAATGGCTCTGGCTTGTATTTCTCGTTCTTTATCTCTTCTGAACTACCAGCGTCAATAATGACATGACCTGTCTCATCATATTCTGATGGTACTACAAGATATTGGTATATGGCACCTTTCTTCACATTTCTATCTACATAGCGCATGGCGAGCATATCCGCAAGGTCGCGACGCAACTCACTCGTGAGCACAGCAACACCGAAAGTCATCTGCTGTTCCTGATATATCTCATAGATAGACACGATGCCTCCTTCTGGATCACTGGTCTGATCAGGACGCAAGAACTCCTGATTGTAGAGCGTTCCCATAGCCATGCCAGCAAGAGTATCGGTCTCGCTGTACTTGCTGCGGAACTCATCAAGCGTTGCAGGCTTAAAGTTCAGCAGCAATGTGTCGGTACCAGGCTTGCCAACTTCAGTGCGAAGAATATTTACGCCCTTGTTGCAAAGGAACTTCCAGCTTGCATAGTCATCGGGAGCCCATCTCAACACGATGCTGTCTCCGTATGTTCTTGTGAGGATGTTTATCTGGCCACGGAGGTTCTTTCTCTGCTTTGCTTCCCATTCTCTGAGCAGTTGCAGAGTATCCTTCACCTCACCAGGAAGCCAGCGGGGAGTGACCGAATCAGGAATCTCAGGCATGTCCGCCCTTGCAGAGTCGAACTTCAAAACAGGCTTGTCATCATCATCATCATCATTCTGTATAAAGTGCGATGACATGATGCTCGCTGTTGCCATACTGACGAAAACCAGCATCATGACGCCTATTGCCGCTGTCTTTAGTGATATCTTATTTGCCATAGTTGTTATAGTATTGAAGAGGATTATTGATTGTGAAGACCTCACGTTTGGTTTCTCCATTCAAGCTTGTGTTGACTGAGTAACAGCATTTATCGATGTCGTAAGTATTCACACGGTATATGTCAAACTGTATAGACTTAATAAAATTCTTGTAATTACTGCTATCGAATTTATCCCATTCGTGCACATTAGGATCCTTAGATGAAATATCACCATCTGTACGACTGATTTTTTCCTTTCCTATAAGTCCACTATATATGCACAAACTATTATCGCGCTGACCACGGGAATGCGGATTGCTCTTGTCCGCCTTCTCATATCCCTGCAAAGCTCCCCATAACGTAACTTTCTTTCTGTCACCAGAGTTCTTCCAACATGAGCCATATATCATAGGGAACTGATAGCAAGGAACCTGAAGGACACAATTTCTTGCCGACTCCTGTATATAAGCACCACGATGATTCTGATACCAGTTTTCCAGTGCATCAAGGTCATTGTTCCAATCACCGCTTTTACATCCTACATTTATAGGTTCGTCAAAATCATTATCCAACAGTTCCTGTAGTCGTATCGACATTTTCCTGCATGCAAGAACAGGCATCCAAAGATCATCAATATAACCTTTGACGCGTTTAGGATTACCCTCTCCCGGTGTATAGACTGGAACACGCTGTAGTCCGTTGAGGGTGTAGCCGTACTTCTCGTCGTCAAGCGCAGGCAGAGGATAGTAGGTAAATTTGCCATACTGGTCAAATGTGTAGGTAGAGAGTTTCCTGATGGTATTGTAGCCCTCATGCACGTTGTATGTATCAGCACCAGTTCCAAGTTTTCCTTCATACACTCCTCCCTTGTCGGCATATATAAGAGACTGACACGTGGTGATATTGGCATCAATGCGTGTGGCACTGAACTGCCATCCACCAACGAATGCGTAGTTGGTGAGATACGAGATGTACATATAAGGATCCATCAAGCGATAAGGCAATGTCTTGCCATTCACAGATGTTTTCATATCGCGTGAGATACGCCAGTCAGAATACTTCACTGACGGAGTGTTATCATACTCAATATCACAGATACTTGAGCCTATGAATGGTTTCTCGTATGCCAATGAATTTCCATTATAACCTGTCTGCCAATGTCCGTCAACAACATTTACAACTATAGATGCTATATGTGTTTGGGTGATCTGAGCCTTTCCAGACACAGTCGTAGAAACATCATAATCCAAATACAGTACATATCCTGAACCTGCAGAAGCATTAAGTGCTGTTGTTGTTGTCAAATTACAGCAGCGTGGATTAGAGCCGACAACCCATTTTGCAGCACTTGAACTGACAACAGTTCCATTTGTTTTGCACAAACGCCATGTCAGTTTTCCTTTTTGGAATATCTTCTTGCTGACATCCGAATAGAATGCGATGTTTGGATACTTCACATCATTCAGGTATGCAGTAACATATTTTCCACCATAATCCTTCACTTTGTTGTAATATGAAGGATATGCAATAGCTATCAACTTACTGAATTCTTCATCAGAAGGACAATCAGGTAAAGCCTTACTTGGACCGGTACGGAAGTAATAAGTCTTAGTCTGTGACCATGCCTCATTATAATAACTATTGGTGCGTTCATTATACTTGACAGGATTTACCTCCACACCATTCTGTATTTCCTTTGCATAGCCTGTCACAGTCATTCTGTAGAGCTTGTTCGGAGAAAGACTGGTTAGGTCAAGATAGTTGTTGTAACGGTTCTGCCCCTTGAGTGCGATGCTGCGTTTTGTAAAAGAGCTGGTGCTTGCATTCCACTCTTCAAGCGTCACGTAAGCTCCCACGTTGGAACGGAAAATGAACGTGCGGCTTGCCTCCATGTCGAGGTCTGACTTATCGCCAGAGTAGTTCTTGGCAAGGCGTGCCTTTTCTGTCTCATCGAGCACACGGAATGGTTCGTTAAGAGGTGCTTCAGTGGTGAAATATGGACGCTGCAGAAGATCCGGATCAATGGCATTTTTTATGTCCCATCCCTGTTCTCTGTCTGCATATCCTATGCTGAGGTCACCGAAGAGTTTGAAGTTGTCGAGAGCATTGCCATAGAATAGGTCACAACCATCACCACACTCGAATGCAAACCTACGATCAACATTCACAAGACCACCAAGCAAATTAAGCTTCACGCGAGCCTTACCCTCAAAGTGTGAAGGCTTAGGCCCCTGCATCTGGAACAATCCACCGATACCTGCATCGCATACATCGAAGTCCTTCTTCCAGAAACCAAGATTCAAACGGATGCCAAATTTAGCATAAAGGTACGCATAGAGCTGTCCGTAGCCATACCATCCTTTATAGCCTGGCTGACCGGCAATGTTAGTACACACAACTCCAGCAGGCAACTTAACGATACTTATATCGAAGCCTGCCGTTGCACCAGCGTTGAGATAGAAGATACCAAGATCCACATCAAGGTAGCCATATATCTGAGCACCGAACATCACACCTCCGCCTACAGATGTTATCTGATCCTCAAACTCCTTAAGTGAAGATTCACGTGCCCTGTTGGCTTCGGCAAGCGATGCACTCTCTATACCCTTACCGCTACCTGAGCCATTGAGGAAGTTAGCTACCTTGTCTGGGATGTCAGGGAGTTTTCCATTGTTTGGCAGTTCATTACCAAGACAAAGATAAGCATTGGCACCTATGTCAACGCTAACAATCTTCGACTTGAATTTCAAGAATGTGAAGGTACAGCGCTTGTCAAGGGTAGGCTCGCCGATATAGAGATGCCACTTTGCCTTGTCGTAAGGCTTGCCCTTCTCTTTCCATGTCATCTTGAACTGCAGACCAATGTGAGCATCCGCTCCCACAGCAAGGTTCTCACCCTGCTTGTCTTTGCTTTGCTTTGATGGATCAGGTGTGCTCTGGTTGTCATTCATTGCCTGCAGAGAACCTTCAGGAACTTTCTTTGTCAAAGAAGTATATGAACTGTTAAGCTGTTTCTTAAGAGTAGCCAATGATTCGTTTGCGCTTGTCAACGCGTTTGTGATCTTCTCGTTATCAGCTGAAGCATCTACAGTAATATCGAGCTGTAGGTATTTATCAGTGTCATTGTTTTCATAGACAAGGTTTGCATTAGCGTTTACAAGCCCGCTGACTGCCTGCACCTTGCCATTGAAGATGAATGTCGAAAGACGTTTGTATTTTGAATCGTAGATGACTGTCATATCCATATTGGCACTGAGAGCCTCCTTACCAGCTGTCGTGGCAAGGTCTATTCCAGCTATCACGCCGATGAGTCCCTTTACTGGCGTTGCACCATCACCGTTTTTCTTACAGTTGTAATAGAATCCTCCTGTGATGCCAGTAATCTTAATAGGCGTTATCTCAATACCGACGTTGCTCGCCATCTTGCAGACGAAGTAGCCGTATGAGTATTTTGTAGCGCCTGACTCATACTTGTAGTAACCACCTGTTGCATTGACACTGAAGAGATCGCCAGGCATCTTGAACGTCAACTCACCAGAATATCCCTCTTTTGTCTTGTCGCCTTTCTCCACAGTGAGCGAACCAGAAAGTTCCATGTCAGCAAACTTAGAACTGAATGCAGCTTTCTTGAAGTCTGTAGAACCGTAGGATATTTCTATTTCATTGAGTTTTGTCAGGTCACTTGGCAACTTCACGTTTGCATTGATGGCAAGACCTGCCGTTGCACTAATATCTACGCCAGTGACAAGCTTGATGGTTCCTTCGAGGTCAGCAGTGAGCTTATTGTTTGAATAATTAAAGTTATATCTATCGAGAGAGAAAGCAAAAGGTCCTATCTTCTTCTCGTCAGAAGCAAGAGACCACCTACCTGTATGGAAATAAACCTTGCCCGAAGCAAACTGTATTTCCTTGCCTGCATACAGCTGCATGCCTGCAAGTTTTGCGTTCTTTGCTTTGTTCTGCATTTCCTTCTCATAAGTAGAAGCCCATGAGTTAGGACAGTTGGCAAGTCGCATCCCACAGAAGTGGACACCAGGAATCTCAAATTTCATAGGGAGGCTTGAGTCCTTTATCTTTTTGTTCAGATAGTCTGTGCCACCAATGGTTATGTCGCCACCCATGAGCAGCTCGACTTTTGTGTCCTGACTGCTGCCGTTTGGCTTTGATTCAAGAAGGAAATATGTTTGATCCTTATTGAATTTTGCTTCCGCAAGGAAGAAATCAAGAGACAGACCATCAACCTGTTTTGTCTTGAAGATATAAGCATACTGATTAGTTTTCGCAGGATCGGTTGTCATGCGATTCACCTTACATTCGTATGCTATCTCACCCTTGAGCAGAGGAACAGCGAACTTACCCGAGAAGCCACACTTGCTGAAGTCGCTTTGGAGGAATGAGAGATAAACCTTGTCGAGTGAGAATGCCCAGCCGCCAGCCTTTCCTGTCTTTGCTGAAAGGACGTTTCCTGCACTTATCTCCAGCGATGCTCCCGATTTATCGAAGAACATGTTCTGAGCAGAAATGTTGAGTCGCTTGTCGCCTGTGGTTCCAAACTCCAATGCCTTAGGGAACTTGATTGCTATTTCCTTTATGAACAATCCCTGCCATGAACCGTCTCCTACATTGTAATGATTTCCCTCCTCATCCGTAACAATAGAAACAATGCCTGCCTTTGTCTTGTCATACTTATCAGGGAATGCTCCCATCTTCGTCGAATTTCTAAAAACCGAGTGGTCATATACAATGTCACTGGCCGTGAAAGTCCATCCAGGAAGCGCTGTAGCTTGGAAAGGATCGATGGTCACGTTGTCAATCATCCAGTCATCCCAATCGCTAAAGCTTGCGCGGGCATTGAGAACAGGCTTTTCACTTGTTGCTGCACCATTATTATCTTTCACAAGACCTGGAATCTTCATATCAACGTCTATGCCGAACATTTCAAACTCATCGGCATGCCAGCTGAGGTAACAGCCATCTTCAGGCTCAATGACATTCTTTGGAGCCTTGAAAGTCATCTCGTATGAAGACTTAGGATCGCAGATGGTAAAGTCAGAAAGGAGTGCAACAGTACCAGACTCCGGAAGCACGCGATCAGGAGAGATACAAATACGTGGTGCACCAAGCACGAGAATATCATTCTTGGTGTAGCTTGTGTTAGGCAATGTAAACTCACCGATGATATCCATCGTTGCATATTCAGCAGAGAACTTCATGCCTGCAATCTGGATATCAACAGGAGACTTGTTGATCGACTTTGGCAATGAGAGCGGCATATAAAGGTCTGCTACCTCACCACTGAGGAACATGTCGCAAAGAGCTGCTCCCTTCTTCACATAGCCATAATATTTCTGAAGGTCTATTTTCTTGGCTATATCTTTTACTTTATCCCTTGCCACACCTTGCAATTCATTGGCGTATGGAATGCCTGTATCGCTTATAAGGTTGTCAATACCCCAGTCTGAGAAGAGTTTATCAACAACGTCTATATTATTTGCAGCCGCATCATTGCTGTAGGTCTTTGCTGTTCCTCCAAATACAATATCGTCAGTATTTATTTGGAGATCATCAAATTCCACGCAGACATGCACCTTGAAGCCCATAGGCTCCCAAAGCACATGTCCCTTACCCTGGAAGGTGTTCTTCTTGCTGCCATCGCTTATTTCATCAATAGTCAGCTGATACTGACCTATAGGAATAGTCTGTCCTCTATAGTCGGTTGCTTTCTTGGTTGTAGGCTTTGTGTTAGTGATGTCAATCATGTTGGAGCACTGAAAGTACTTCTTGCTCAACAGTTCCACCAAAGCAAAATCCTTTACGTTTTTCTTTTCACCACCAAAAGCAACAGACTCGCCTCTGACAACCACAGGATTAACGCGCAGAACAAGGTAATTACCCGTTTCTACGTCATCCTTTATGTTATCCCAAGGAATACTATCCTCCAGCTCCGTGGTTCTGTTCTTATATATAGGCTGAGATGCCAATGCTGCTTCAAGGTCGAAATTGTCATTCCTGTACATCTCGACATCATAGGCTATCTCAATGGAATTAGGATCATCACCTTCACCTCCAAGATGGCTTGAAGCAATCCATTCCACCTTCATTCCTGCGCCCGTGAACATCTTTCGAGCGCCTCCTTCAGTAGAGAAGATAGGCTTTTCTATCTTTGGATAAGAGAATGTATAGAGAGAGTCTGGATTTATAGAACCATTAAGTCCTTCCAATACAAAGAACACGTCATCATCATCGTCAACCTCATCATCTTTCTTGTCACTACCATTATCCTCATTACCTTTCTTGTCGCTATCATTATCATCATCACCTTTCTTATCGTCCCCGACATCATCACCTTGGTTATCATCATCACCTTGGTTATCATCAATTTTGTCCTCTCCCTTATCCTCCACAGATGAATCCGAGGTCTTTATCTTGAAAAGATGATATGTTGACTTGCCTTCATTCGCTATCATAACATAGTTGAGCGCACCACCTGTCGTGCTTGTTGCAATCACTTGAGCGGCATAAGTGCGATCAGTATAGAACTGTGTGGTGAGAACACTCTGCGGAATTATGCACTGAGGAGCCAGCAGATTATCGCGCTTATACACAATAGGGTTACGCTCTATTGCCTCTGCTGGGTGCTGCCCCTTCATCACCTCCACAATCTTTATGCTATACTTGTAGCTCATCGCTGCCGGATTGCAAGCCACCACTGGCTGTGTCCATGTGAACATTGGATTCAGGGCATCGAGACTTGCCACATTGCTGTCCGCAAGACCTGCACCCATAGCCATTGGCATGAGGAATTGTGGAGCCTGTGCCTTGTAGCACACAGTGAAATATGCTGTGCCTCCCATTGGATGGCTAACCACGACAGGGTTTGTGAGCTGCGGTCTTGCCCATCGGTATGCCGTCAATACAGCCTTATACTGTCCTTCTGGCAACAGGCCGAAACTGCCGTTCATATAGTCACCTAAGAGTCCAGGCGTTCCCATAATCTCATTCGATGGAATATGGTTGAACAGCGTCTTTATCTCTGTCATAGTGAGTTGCTTCACACCATTGGCAGGAATTGTGAACGGCATATTAGGCTGACGCTTTGAAGGTGTGCTTATGGTAAGTCCTGATGCTGGAGACACCTGCTGCACCTGAAGCGAAAGATACACATCTTGTGGCTGTGAAGATGTATTTGTCAGAGATATGTTGAAGTACTTACCAGGATCGGCAATATACAGCATTACCTGTGGAGGTAGAACGTCCTGCACAGGCGTAACATTAACTATCACTTCTTGAGCAAGCGCCATGAGCGTGCTCATCATCGACAGTAAGAATACGAA
This sequence comes from Bacteroidaceae bacterium, assembly GCA_045600665.1. Lineage (GTDB taxonomy): Bacteria > Bacteroidota > Bacteroidia > Bacteroidales > Bacteroidaceae > Minthosoma. The sequence continues at coordinate 94,636 of JAZRYI010000103.1, read as the reverse complement.
TATTGACCTATTTGTACGCATATATATATTATAATGTGTATGTTCTGTTTATTATATACTTTAATACTCCTACGCTATTACATCATGCCCGATGCATTATCAGCTTTTTTCTTTGACTTGCTCTTTATCTCAAACAGTGAGAACGTGTATGCATAGTTCAATGAACAGGTGATATCTGTGCAATCAAGATTTGACCTTGTGTGCGAGATGTTGACATCGCCATACTTGTTGAAACTGGCTGCTGCTGATATGGAGTGTACTTTCTTTATGGTGTAGCCCACAGAAAAGTCTCCTCCCATAGAGAGATTCTTCGATTCTCTGTACACCTCATTGTAGCAGAGCGAGAGAGTGCCACTCACATTGAGGTTTTTCTCTTCAAGGAATGACCGTGATGCTGTCAGCGATGCCACCTCACTCTTGTATTTCCTTCGGTAGCCTTCGGTTTGCTGGTGTGAAAGAGAGAGAGAAAAATCCATCTCCCAAGGCTTTACGCTCACTCCGTAGTTAGCGCCAAGTGCCTTTGTCTCCACATTGCTATGGTTTACCGTTTCTGTGAAATGGTTCTTGTCCTTGTTGGATGTATAATTGAGAGAAAGGGAAATGCTATGTGAGAGCTCGTCTCTATCTAGCATATATGTTGGCGTAAGACTAAAGCTGGTCATCTGACGGTTTACTCTTGTCGTGTCATTCACGGTCATCTTGCCGTCACTCTGGCGCTGCGTGTATCCATTGAAGCCTGCAGAAAGGTTGAAATGATTACCCAATCTGGTGCTTGCCATTGCTGAATAGATGTATCCTGATGTGGTGTAGAGTTGCTCGTTTGACAGGTTATCGCTCTGGCCAGAGTAGTTGGCACTGAGTGAAATCTTCTTGAAAAGCGTAGTAGAAGCACTGATGCCAAGGCTCTGATAATTGTTCGACATATAGTATGTGCCGAGTGATGTATAGTCTGGCTGCACCATTCTGTAGCTCATGCTTGTGTTGATGCCGAGCGGAAGGTTGAGGTTCAGCGTTACGTCACCCGCAAAGCGCATAAGTGAAGAGTAACGCACATCAAATACTTTGTCCCATTTTGCGGCTTCGGAATCTTCAACTTTCTGCATGCGGGTATCGGTGCTGAAGACTGAAGTTGCCACATTTGCACTAAGTGAGGCCCATTTCAGCGGTGTGACGCAGCCTTTCACTCCCACTACGATGTTCTCTTCTGGAGATATAATGTCGCGCCACGCTTCATTTACTGTGTTCAAACAGTCGTACGCGCGTAATAAATAAAGGTCGATATAGTTTGTCCCCGTGCCATACCCTACCTTGAACCCCCAACCCATGCGGCGATATTGTGGGCTGCGAGCTGCAGGATCATTAGGGTCGTCAGACATTGCACTGCGCAGCTTGCCATAGAAAGCACCTGCACGGAGGTGGTTAGAGCTATATTCCAAGCCCACACCGTTCCATGACATGTTCATCACATACTGCGAGAAATCCATCGATGACTGACCTATATGTCCAGTCCATGCCTTATATTGAGGATTCAGATTGAATGAGAACTGAGGATATGAGAAACTGGTATTGTCATTGGAATAATTGAATGCAAAAGGCATATTGAATCCATAGAGACTAATGTTAAGATTAGCATACACCATGTTGCTCAATGGAGAAGCATAACCATTACCCACAGAAGAATAATGATAAGTGTTCTGCGTGCCCACAGCACCTGTAATGATAAGGGGATCGCTCTTTGCAATCTCCGAAATGTTCTGGGCATGCACAACTGATGGGAGCATCAGGGTGAATAGTAATGATGTTAACGCAAGTTTTATGGTCTTCATTATGAATTGCATTTTTCTTTGAAAGACAACCATTTGAAAATGCTTCACAGACTCTCTTAATGAGAATCTGTGAAGCTTAATTCATATCAGATAATTATTTCTTTACAACTTTCTTGCCACCGATGATGACGATGCCCTTGGCATTGCTGTCCACCTGCTGGCCCTGTAAGTTGAATATCTTTACATTGCTCTGATTAGAGGATTCAACATTGCTGATGCCAGTAACGGCCGACTCTGGTGTGAGTGTAACAGGCGAACTGAGCGAGCCTTTCTTCATTGTATAGCTCATACCTTCAAGAATGCATGAGTAGCAACCTGTCTCGCGGTCATAGAGGCGGAAGTTAACAGTCTCGCCTGCAGTGCCTGCTACGTTGATGAACATGATCTCGTCAGTAACGAACTCACCCTTACCGCGACATTCATCACCCACGAAAGCACCAACAGAGTAGCGTGAGCTTGCTTTGATGCCGTTGATCTTTGCTACAATAGCCATGTTGTCTGCAAAGTTGCTTGCGTCATAGTTCCATACGTTGCCAGAAGGGAATGCTGCCTTGACATTTGAAGTAGTAGCCTCAGACACATAGTGGTCGCCAAAATCAAGAGAAAGGTCTCTTGCCTCTGGCTGATAGAATATATATCCCTTGCCTGTCTCGAGCATGAAATCGCTTGATGATACCCAAGCACTGCCATTATACTCGGCAAAACCATCCTTGCCAAGAATAATACAGCCTGTGTAAGCATTAAGAAGATTATTGTCATTGAAATAGTTGATGCTATGATCACCTACTACTGGATAACCAATCCATGTGTAGCCCTTTGTAGTTATAGACAATGGGGAAGCATCTTCTACATAATCTGCAGGCAAAAGACTGCGTGCACCTTCTACGCAAACCTTGTACATTGTGTTGCTCTCAAACTTATCTATAGTGCCAAATACGCCATACTTCTCAGAATCGTTATAGAGAAGATCATTCTGCGAACGCGCCTCAAGGATCTTATTGCTGCCACTGAAGAGAGAAGAGAGATAGCCCTCAGAACTTGATGACTTAAGCTCTATGGCAGAACGGGTGTAGTTGCTTATCCAGTTCCAACCGCTCTGAAGCTGAATCTCTGCACCTACGTTGAATGACGTCATGCCCATAGACTCGCCGTCGTAGAACACTTCAAACGCACCATCACCGAGTTGCTGACCATACACAGTGATTGTTGTGCCGCTGATGGCTACATCCACAGCATCATCTACATCACCGAATGTGACGAGTGAGGCATCATAATCACCTGTAACATCAGTGATTGTGCCCTGTCCTGGACTGAGGATTGTGAGGTCAATCATCGAAGGAACAGTGAATGTCACAGGAGTGATAACATTAACGGTAATGTTTGCTGTGACTTCTGGGTTCTGATCAGATACAACCTCCCATGTATATGTACCTGCTGTTGATGCGATGAAGTTAGGGAAGAAACTTGCGTCAGCATCTGATGGCTGCACTCTGTATCTTCTGTTGTCGGCAGTCTCAGGGAGAACATTGATATTTACATTGTCGAAGATGTAAGAACTTACATTGGCGCCAACCTTAACATTGATGACGTTAGGAGTTACTCTGATATTCTCCACGCGCTCTCTTACGACTACTTCGATTGTCAACGGATTGAATCCTTCTCCCGCAACCTTTGCACTAACATATACGGTGAATGTGCCCTTCTTCAGCGCAATACCAGTTTCATCGAATGCGTCTGCATCTGCACAACCGAATTCGAGAGTCTTGTCTGTAGCGTTTGCAGGATTTATAGTAATGTACTTTGCAATCTCTGTGAAGGCATTGTCGCCCGTCCATAGCTCGATGAACGTAGCTTCACGATTCCATCCGAGGGATGTCACAGGCTGTGTTATGATGATAGTGATGTTCTCATAGATGCTCTCATTCTCTACAGATGCCACTTTGAATGAATATGTTCCTGGAATCTTTGCTTCATAATATTCTTCTGCACCGCCAACTGCAGCTGCGGCAGCGTCATCGTTTGGAATGAGCTTATAGTCTCTGTTACTTGCGTCAGTAGGGAGAACGTTTACTTTGCCTGCAAGATATCTCACAAGATATGTACCTACTGGTACAGTGATAGTTGTCTGTGACAGTTCAATACCTGTCACTGGTACTGCTGGCATTGTTATGCTAACGCTTGTAGATGCACCAACCTCAAACTGTCCGCTGTTTGAAGCAGGACCATGCACCTTAAGTCCGAGATACTTATTCTCTCCATATCCATTAATTGTAAGGATATTGCCTGTTTCGACTTTGAACCATGATGATGAATTTCCGAAGTCCCATTCATAAGTCAAAGGAGTGTCGTCGGCATCGAGCACTGTCTCATTCTTCTTCTGGTATGAAGTAGGTGCACCTTCTGGGGTCATAGCCTCATAGAGCAGAGTGATGTCACTGGTAAGGTCATAGGTCGTACCGATGTTCTGAACGAGTTCGATAGGATTTGTGAGAGACACACCTGTGATGGCATCAACGTTGAGAACGAAAGGCACGGTGGAATAAGTTTCTCCATGCTTATAGATAAGAGTCTTTGTTGACTTGTAAACAAGATTGTCGTAAGCAATCTTGAAAGTGACAGACTTTCCATTGTCGGCTTCAGTACCATATACCTGAAGTGACATAAGACCATTTTGACCAGCCGATGTGGCTACTCCACGTATCTCATCACCGATGAAAGCTGCAATCTCAATGTTGTTGGTCACAGATCCATTAACCATCACCTGAGTATAGACTACATAGCGGCCGCTGTAATCATGGACATCAGGAGCAGTCCAACGAGATGCAAATGTTGCCAGTGTAGCAAACAAAAGCAAAAATGAAAGAATAGTTTTTTTCATAAAAGATAATATTTGAATTGATTTTTTTACTCTGATTTCGATACACATTTTAGGCACTCTCATTTGCATTCGGAATGACCTTGCAAAAAATGGTATTCGCTTTAAAAACCACGTTTTGTGATTTAAGATATGCTAAATTTCACATTTTATATAAAAATAAAGTGCAAAAGTAGTAAAAAAAGATGAAATTACCCCCCCCAAAAGCTTAATGTTTGTTAAAAGGGTTATTTTTCCATAATAACGGAGTCACATAAAACGCTAAGGCACTTATGCCTGCCTTGCATTGTCCTACTTCGAAATGCGTTTTCTATTAAAATTTACTGTTTTTTCTATATTTTGCCAAACACCTAACATCGTGCTTGCAATATGCGGTATTTCAGTGCGTTGATTGTGTTAGGTGTTGCTCAAACACCTAACACAACACCTAACAAACACCTAACACAGACCTAACATGGTTATAACATAGCAGCCCCACAATCGTGTTCCGATTGTGGGGCTTGGAATTTGTATGTCAAGAATGAAAAAGCTTCATTGATGGGATTGACATGAGGGATTGCATCTTTAGATTTTCACGACTACTTCGTAGGTTTCTGAATAGAGATCCTGTATCTTTGCGATGTCCTGATAATTCACATCGTACAAGTGCCATTTGTTGCCCAAAGCAATGTTGTTCTTCACGCCTACTATGCCATACATGCTTGTCTCGTCTCCTACCCAGCCGCACATCTCATAAGTGGATTGCACGGCGTAGGCAATGACAATGCAAAAGTAATGCTTTTTCTGTTATTACGAAAGAAAAAAACATTGAATAGGCATAAAAATCGAGTAAAAATGCGTTTTTAACAAAATTCGACATTACACTTTATCTTTTTCCTTTATAAAGTTTGCAGATTCGGATATTTTATCATAACTTTGCACCACTAGATTCCGCCACGCTTCCCGATGAACAGCGCACCAGGGCGGACCTTTTTTATTTTGGGGATATGAGTACTACACTAAGTTCGACATACACGAAACCTGCTCTTAGCATTCCTGATCAAATCAGAATGCTAAAGGGGAGAGGTTTGTCTATAACTGATGACGCTTGAACGAGAGCAGAACCGTAGCAAAGAGGATTTTATCAAGGAACACAAGGTGAAGTATGGTGCAGATAGTTTTCCTCCTGCATGGAAGATTCTAGAACTTGCATCATTTGGTTGTCTGACGAAGTTATTCTTCAACTTCAGCAGCACAAGAATCAAAAAGCGCATAGCAAGAAGCTATGGTGTTCCGCAACACGAAATCCTTGAAAGCTGGATGAAGAATCTTTGTGCTATTCGTAATATCTGTGCCCATCATGGTCGTTTATGGAATAGGGTTATCCCTGTAAAGCCTTTGATTCCAAGGCGTGTAAGAAACACTTGGATTTCGAACACATCCGTTTCTCAAAATCGACTTTACGCAGGGCTATGCTGTATGCTTTATTGGCTCAATGCCATAGACTCTACCAATACATTTGTCAAAGACCTAAAGGATTTGTTGAAGTTACACCCAGATGTAGATACCACAGCAATGGGATTCCCTGCCAATTGGCAAACAGAACCACTCTGGCAGTAATACACATCATTTATACAAATAACACCATGCCGTTTGCACCACCAATGCAAGCGGCATATTTTTTTTACAGCCGAAGCCGTAAAAATCTTTCGGGCGAACCGCTATTTTATTACAGCTGTAGGTGTAATGAAATTACGGCGAAACCGTAAAATCGCTGTTACCGTAGGTAACAATTAATTCGTGCTGTACGGTTAACTTATACGGAGCCCTCGGTGGTCTCCTGAACTGAAGATAATTTCCAATAATGCGCAATAATTGTTCCGATAATAATAAAAAAATTATCGGATAAATTATCGGTAATTGTCGGTAATTATCTTCAGTTCAGAACATTTTGAGAAATGTTCGTTTTAACAGTGCTAAAGGTTCTTTCAGTCCTACATGCAGAAAGCGTGTAGGTAAAATCCCATATAATTCCCTTAATTTTATGTTAAAGTGTGTGTTAGGTCTGTGTTAGGTCTATGTTAGGTGTTGTGTTAGGTGTTTGAACAACACCTAACACAATTAACATACTGAAACACGATATGTTGCAAGCACGATGTTAGGTGTTTGACAAAATATAGAAAAAACTCTTTTTTTTAATAATGGGTAATCAAGGGGGCTGACCACTTGATTACCCAAAAAGTATAGTTACAACAAGAAAATGCTGGATTTGCTCACGATTTGTCTGTGCTGAGAACGTGCAAATGATTTGGTGGCTTTGGCGACGGTGTCCTTGGTTTTGTTGCTGAAGTAGGTGTCTTGGAAACGCTGCCAGATGTATTCTACCGCAAGGGGGGAAGGGTGGATCATGTCGTCGGCATAGAAGCGGTAGTCGCGCAGTTCGTCGAGCATGATTTCGTAGGCAGGAAAATAAGTGCATTTACCAGTTACGGATTTGCTATTTACGGATTTGGCGTTTGCGGATTCACCATTAAGTGGTTCGGCATCGGGGGATTCGTTGTTCACCAGTTCATCTACGGCTTGGAGGAGGATGCCCTTGCTGATTTGGTTGATGTGCATGCCGTCGCGCTTGTGGCGAATAGGGGAAACGGTGAAGACGATGTTTAGTTTTGGGTTGATGCTGTGAAGGAGTTGCAAGAGCATTTGCCATTGGTCTGCAATGTCGTAGGAAGAGAGGCGCTGGCGGTCGAAGAGTGAGTCGAGCTGCTTGTGGCAATTGGCTACAAGCATTCCTGTGTCTTTCATGCGATAGATGATGGCTGTGCCCAGTGTGATGATGAGCACGTCTGCCTCGCGAAGGAAGTTGCTGACCTGCATGGTGGTGGCATTCATCTGTTCTATCAGTTCCTCTTTGCTGGATGATGAGAATTTGGAATGGTGCATCCATGAGTGCCATACGTTTTGTGATGCATCAAAGATCAGTTCGGGGCTGACAGATGTGTATTCGCGTTCACTAATGCTCCTCAGCAATGAGGCTGCGATGCTTGCAGGGTTGTATAATGTGCCGAAAGGATTGACCAATGCATCGAAACCGCCATGCTGCAATTTCAATCCAATCTCATCGGCAAAGCATGAACCAAGAAGCAGAATCTTCTGCCCTGATTCAATTTCGAAGTCTGCTTTGGGTATGTCAATCTTAGTGAAGAGTTGCATAATAACCTAATTTGTATAATGAGAACAGCGTCAGCGAAGGTTTTGCCGACAGAAGGTTCTTGCGGATCAATCTGCCAAACAAGCTGTGGAAGAGTCGCATAGCCCAGCCAAGACGCAAACCATCAATCTTGTTGAAAGCATTCTCCACATGGCTGTGTCCTTCCATCCTGCCGTTCAGCGATTTCAGCGTGCGTAGCGCTGTCTCGCTCTTGCTCAGGAAAGCCTCATTCGTGTCCAGACCTTTGTGGATGAGTGGATTGTCTATGTGCAAGATGCTGATGCCGCGCTTCTCAAGTTCCACACCAAACAGCGCATCCTCATATCCGTACTGACGGCAGTCCTTGTCGAACAGGATGGTGAGGAACATGCTTCTGTTCATCATTATATTGAAGCACGAAAGCTGCATGTACGGATTTTGCATGCGCATAGATGCCTTGCGCACCTTGTCTGCCTTGCACTCATACTTGTGGCGCAGCGTGCGGTTTGGGTCGTAGTTCACTGCAGGCGTGGTCAGTCCTCCCACCACCACATCGGCTTTGCCAATGTGCTTCAGGTAGTTGGCAAGATAGTCAGCGCCATCCACTTTCGCATCGCTGTCGATGAATATGATCCAGCCATACTGAGCAATCCTTGCCAGCTCGTTGCGCGTAGCAGCCAGACCTATGTTCTCCTTTCTCACCACGTGCTTGCAGTTGCTCATGTCCACAATCTTATGGTTGGCAATCATCGACACTTGGTCGCGGCTGCCATCCTCAGCAACGATAATCTCGTATGGCACGCCAAGCGTCTCTGCTTGTTCGTGCAGGTCTGCCACAAGTTTGTAGCAAGTGTAGTCGTGAGTAGGAATAAGTATTGAAATCACTGTTGTCAATTTATTTTTCTAATTTCATCTCACTATAGCCACCTTAGCGCATGCGCCATTATGACCTTCCTCGTCGGTAGCTAAGATGTAGTATATTCCCGCTGCCACCTTCTTGCCATTGCTGTTGCAGCAGTTCCAGTTGAATGTGCCGCCTTGGCTCGTGCCCTCAGTCACGAGGTGGCCAGCAGCATTCACAATTTTCACGTTGCTGTTCTGCATCAATCCCTTCACATGCACGTTGCCCGCATACTCAGGCAGCACGGGATTTGGATATACCTTCAGCGAATTCTTGTCCATCGATGTGGAAGGATCAGTGGCATCTCCTAAGTATGAACACAAACCAAGATCTGTGGCGATGAACACCTCGCCCGTCTGTCCGTTGATGGCAATATCGTTGATGTTGTCGCTTATCAGCGAGCAGTTGTCCTTAGTAAAATGCGCTATCGTCTCAATCCCGTCTGCGCTGATGAGATACACGCCATTGCCGTTTGTTCCAATCCACTTCCTATTGCCGCCATCTATAGCTATACATTTGATTGATACGCCGTTCAGCAGGTAGTCGGCAAGGTTGGAACCGTCATTGCGAGGCACCTTCACCTGCGAGAGGAAGAAGTCGTTGCCAAACACATCTTCTGGTGTGTAGCTCACAAACAGTCCTTCGCTTGTGCCAATCCACATAGAGCCGTTCAGATCCTCCGTCACGCAGTAGTACAGGTTTGGAGTGTATCCCGTGCCATCCTGATTCTTGATGCTGGTCACGAACGTGTGCACATCGTCCTCCTGAGTGTCGATAGTGCCGTTAGTGTTCACTACCAGAACTCCAGCCGCATGTCCCTGCTTGGTGGTGCGTCGGTGCGTGATCCAAGCCCAGCCGCGCTTGTCGAACACGGTGTGGTCGAAGGTAGGGTATCCCTTCAGCTCATCATAGTCGTACGTCACCCAGTCGCCATTCGCCTTTAGTATCTGCACCACCTTGTCGCACTGGTTGTTGCACATCCACAGGTTGCCGCCCTTGTCTATGTTCAGAGCCGTCACGCGCACATACCAGTCAGCATATCTGTCGTCGGGCAAGATGCTTGTGAGCGGCGAGTTGTCGTGGCTGTAGTGGTTCGTGAGCTTATAGTCCTTGAATTCGTATATGCCCGAGCGCATCGTGCCTACCCAGTGGTGCTCGCTGTCCTTCGGGTCCTGCACAATGTCGGTCACATTGATGTAGCCATTCTTGCCCACCAGCGCTATCGCCTCCTCGTCGTCGAATGTCATCCACTTGCCATTCTCATACTTCATGGCAGTGCCAGGGTACTCCACGTTAGGATAGTAGAAATTGCCGCCAGCCACAAGCAGGCGACTGCCTTGCATGTTGAGCTTGTACGAGTAGTTTCTCACAGGACTGTCTATCACGATGCTTGCCACCTTATCCAGCATCTCAGCCTGCTCCGCCTTCTCTTCTGCAGTAGCGCCGAAAGTCACTTCGGCTGGAGCTGCATCGAGTTTGTTCCAGTTGCTGATGTCGAGCAGATTGATAGTTCTGTCGCCTTCATATATTCCGTTTTTAGTCTTGGCATACAGCTTGCCATTTGCGATGCAAGCATTGCTTACGCTGCTGCCAAAGGCATAGAAATCAGCGAAGTGTCTCTTGGTCAGGTTTATCACAGCCAACCCAGAGCCTGTGCTGATGAACGCTTCCTCATCCACCACTTTCAGCTCATTCAGCGTCTTGTCCGACAGCGACTTGTTCTTCATCTCAGGCATGTTCCAAGCACCGCCATCCATAGTCAGCAAATCTACATTGCCATTAGTGTACAGCACCACGAGTGTCTTCGTGCTGCGAGAGTATGCGATGTCGAATATGCCAAAATCAGCAAGCGCATTCGTCTTGTCGTAGATTTCCACCGTCTCGTCCTCAGTGTCGTAGCTGAACAAGTCGCCATTGGCGAGCACGAAGATTCGCGCATCCGTCTTCACTGCCTTCGTGGCATTGTGGTACGATGCATAAATCTTCCATTCATCCGCCTTCATGGTGAGAGTGAAGAAGGAAGACAATAATAATATTATATGTAATAGACGTTTCATTGTTTTTTATGCTACCATTAAAGCCTGCTGCTTTATTGGACTGAAAATCTTTCAGTCACAAAAAGCGCCAAGCTTTTTTTGTGTACAATGTATATTAGTTTCTTATCATTACAAACGAAAAAGTCACAGTTTTATTGCTTTCACCATGCGGTCATTGCCGAATTGATCCTTCATCACCTCTATGTCTGTGTATCCAAGAGCAGAAAGCATCTCTTCTATTTCTTTGCCAAACCTGCGATTGATCTCGAACGCAAGCACACCATTATTATATAGTATGCGTAGCGCCACCTCAGCAATCCTGCGATAGAACAGCAGCGGATCGCTGTCTGGCACAAACAAGGCAAGATGCGGTTCGTGGTCAAGCACATTGCTCTCCATGTCCTCAGCCTCGCTGTCGCAGATGTATGGTGGATTGCTCACCACGCACTCATACCTGCCATCCACATTCTCCGTCAGTATGTCCTTCTTTATGAAATGAACATCAGCCTTCAACTTCTCAGCATTCCTCTTTGCTATCGTCAGGGCATCATCCGACACGTCGATAGCCTCAACCCTTGCCTCAGGCAGCAAATGTGCCAGCGACACGGCTATGCAACCGCTTCCCGTGCCGATGTCGAGAATGCTTTTCGGCTTATGCCTCTCAATCATCCTCACCAGTTCCTCTGTCTCGCATCGCGGAATCAGCACGCCAGGCTCCACACGAAACTCCAAGTCGCAGAACATCGCCTTGCCAGTCACATACTGCACAGGCTCGCCCTCTGCCACCCTTCTTGCCGCACGCTCCAGCTCTTCAGCATCCTCAGGTTCCTTGCCCATCAGCACATCCACCTTGCTCATGCCGCACAAGTCCTCCAACAGCACCCATGCCACAGCCGAAGCCTCGCCAGCCTCCATGCCGCCCTCTGCCAATATCCTCTTTATGTCGTGATACACTTTCATAACTGCAAAATTAGCAAACATTTTCCGTATCACAAAAGGAAGGCAAAAAAAAAGGCATAAAGCCGAATGACTTTATGCCTATGCATGTTTGTACTCACAAAGATTGCCTGCTTGCACTCACTTGTCAGAACGGAATGGAAGCTGCAAGAAATCGCACTCAACAATGCGAAGCTCGGAACGGACTTTATCGCCATCCTTAGCCTTGAAGAGGTCGAGTTCGTTGGCAACGGGAGCAGCAAGTTCGGTGATCTGGCTGAATGCTTCTTCGCTTGTGGCAGCACCTTTGAGCCTTATCGTAAGGGTGGAAGCCTTAACTGGGTTAGCTATGGAGAGGTGAACGTAGCCAAGCGATTGTGGGGTGTTGCCCTGCCAGATGAGGGTGTTGTCTGCAAAGATTTCGAGAGGGTAGGAACGCTGGCGCCAGCCAGTGAGCTTCATGGAGATCTCATCGATGCGAACTGGGGAGTCAAACTCGTAGCGAATCCAAGCTGTGGATGCTTTGCCGTCGTTCTTCCATTCGGTGTCCTCGCTGTCGTCTATGCTCCTGATGGCTTCATCCTGATTGCAGCCTGCCACCACACGAGCAGGATGGTGAGTCTTCTTCATATCGGCATAAGACGGAGTGGATGGTGTCTCTCCACGAGACAGATAGCAACTGACAATCTCGTTTGGCAGACATGCTGGGCTCACTCCAGGAATGTCCAGCACACCCTCTTTCACTTCCAAGTCACCCTCTACTCTATAACGAATACTTGCTATGCTTGGAGTCACGAGATTACCATCATCATACACGGCGCTGCGTATCAAGGCACGGTTCACGCCACACTCCACAGGCAGGTCGAGCGAGCGTATGCAGTTCGGATTCTTCTCCCACTCATCTCTGTACTTCACACTGTCGCGATAAGCTATGCCGCCTATCCACTCCACAGCCCCTTCGTGTGAGCCTTCCACCTTGAAATGAACCATATTGTTTGCCAATGGGCAACGGTTTCCATCCTTGTCCACCACCTCATACTCAATCAGTCCCATGTCAGCGCCATCCAGAACCAGCTTGCCATTCGGATGAATGAACTTCACATTCAGATGGTGAGGCTTGCCAACTGTGCTCACAGAGTGTCGGCTCAGTTCCTTGCCCTTCTCATCGTACGACACAGCTGTCAGCTCGCCTGCTTCATAAGACACAGCATCAAACGTGTGCAGGAAGTGATAATCCACCTTTTCCTCGCCCACGCTCTTGCCATTCAGGAACAGCTTCACCTTGGCTGCATCGCTCACCACATACACAGGCTTCACCGTGCCTTCCTCATAGTTCCAATGACCTATGATGTATGTCTTCGATGTGTCGGGAGTCACCCATCCATTCCACATCACCTGATGAGCATAGAACGCATCCTTAGGCAGACGCATGGCATCCACCACGCCTGAGGTGCGGTAGTTGCTCTCGCCACGGTTGTGGGTGTTGGTGTCGGAGAAGACTATCTTTGTGCCGCCATTGCTCACTCTCTCGCCTGTGCCAGGGCGAACTTGCCAATAGTCGTACCAGCGGCGCACCATCTCGATGGCAAACTGGTCATTGTTCTGATTGTAGGCAGAGGCATCGGCATTGCGATAGAGAGGGCCATCGCCTTGCTTGTGGTAGCCCCCCTGCCCCCGAAGGGGGAGGCCATTCGGTGTGTAGGATAAAGATTCTGTGAGATTGCTTGGCGACCAGTCGTCCCAGTAGCGGCGAAGGGCTTCGTCGCGGCAGTACTCCATTGCCCAGACAGGCTTGGTGGCAGACTTGTTGATGTAGAGCATCTCGCCTCCGTATTCGGCAGAGGTGTCGTGGTTGAGCATCTCGCGTGAGCCGATGGCACGACCGCCATGAGGGTCGAACTCATCGCGTATAGCCTTCATCTCACGCATGTGGTCTTCGCTGATGCCCTTGTTGCCGCACTCGTAGAAGAGGATGGATGGGTTATTCCTATTATATATAATAGCATCGCGCATGAGTTCTGTTCGCTGTTCCCAATGGCGACCAGTCACGTCCTTCTCCGCATCGCCCGCTGGCATAGCCTGTATAAGACCGACGCGGTCGCACGACTCGATGTCTTGCTTCCAAGGGCACACGTGCATCCAGCGAACAAGGTTGCCGCCCGACTCCACCATGAGGCGGTTGCTGTAGTCGGACAGCCACGCTGGCACCGACATGCCCACGCCAGGCCACTCGTTGCTGGTGCGCTGAGCGTAGCCGTGCATCATGATGGTGCGGTCGTTGAGGTAGGTCTGTCCGTTGGTGTAGGCTGTCTTGCGGAAGCCTGTTGTGGTGGTTGCTATTGATGGCGAAGCGGAAAGTTTCTTAAGGCTCTGCACCTTGGTGACAACGTCGTAGAGGTAGCCGTAGCCCCACGACCAGAAGTGAAGGTTGCTGACTTTTTGCTCGGCAGAAACAGTGATTGTTTCGTTGTTGCCTATGGTATAAACAGAAGGGTGGAAGGTGGAAATTGACTGCTTTGTCTGTCGGTCGATGATTTCCACCTCGTAGAAGATCTGCTGAGGTTTGCCCGTCTCGTTCCTCACCTGCGACTCTGCGTGGATGGTGGCAGAGTGACCCGTGATGTCGAAGTCCTTGGCATAGACATACACGCCCGTTGTGCCGAGAGTGCTGTAGAGAGGGAGAGTCTGGTAGAGCTTTGGCAGCACGTGGAGATAGACGTTCTTTGGCAAGCCGCCATAGTTGGCGTTGAAGTTCTTGTTGTTCCACTGGAAGGATGTAGGCTTCAACTCGTTGTTAGGCAAGTTGTTGCCGTCCTTCACCACCACTCCATCCTTCACTTTCATCTCCGTGCCGTCAGGGTTCTTCTCATGATAGCTCCAGTCGTTGTCGGTGAGCACAGTCAGAGTGTTCTGCTTGCCAATTTTGAGGTATGGGGTCAAGTCATAGCCGAACGCCATGACGCCATTTTGGTGAAGACCGAGGCGTTGCCCATTGATGAAAACCTCTGCCGACTGGCGCGCTCCCTCAAACTCGACGAACACCTTCTTGTACTTCCATTCCTTTGGTGCAAGGAAGGTCTTAGAGTACCGCACTGTGTCGTCGGGCAGTTCTTCTATTGCCACGCGGTAGGCAAATTCTTCGTTCCATGCACGTGGAAGCGTTACCGCTGTCTTGGCAGGGGTGAGGGAAGTGGCGCTGATGCTCCAATCAGCGTTGAAGTTCATTCGCTGTGCAAAAGAGGGAATGGCACAGGCTATAAGGAGGGATGTTAGTATTTTTTTCACTTTACAAAAATCTTTTTTCCGTTAACAATATATATTCCTTTTGAAGGAGCAAATACTCTTCTGCCCATGAGGTCGTAAACTTCTGCATTGCCAAGGTCGCTGATAGCAACTGACTGAATGGCAGTAGGATCAGGCACTATGGTGATGATGCCATCTGCTGCAAGGCGAGATGTGTCCCATGCCCAGCCTTCCTTTGGAGTTTCTGGCAATACGGTGATCTTGCCTGTGACAGTGCGCTTGCCAGTACCCTTCAATACAGTAAATTCAGCATTGTCTGGAATGGCAACCGTGGATGTGGTGCGAAGGTCGATTGTGGCATTGTTGAGCGTTGCAGTTCCGTTGATGGTGACAGCATCGCAAGTGACGGAAGTGCGAGTTGCCTTGTAGTTTACAAGGATGCGAGACACCGCCCATGTGCCTGTGCCAAGAGTGCCTGTGCCAGTGAGAGTGCCAATCTTGTGGCTATAGCTTGCTTCACTGCCATTGCCTGCCTTGAATCCAGCAGCGTATGCTCCCTCATCAAGCTTGAGCGTTGCTTTTGAGAAGTCCATTCCCTGCACGAAGCGGCAGTTGGACGAGGCAACCTCGTATGTGCCTTCGAACTTGGACACATTGGTTGACACGTCGCCACGCACATAAGGAAAATCTATCTTGTATGTTCCTGTGCCAAGGAGAGAGCCCTTGATGGCACAGCGGCTACCAGCGTGGAAGGTGAGCGTCTTGCCCTCATCTATTGTGATTGCATTGGCAATAGAAGGTATGGCAGAAGTTGTGTTGTTGTCAAACATTTTGATGGTTGAGTTGCCCACCACATGTATTGGAGACGATGCCTTGCCGAAGGTGGTGTTCCATGCTCCCATAGCGAGAGTGCCAGCGCTGAGGATAGTGCCAGCCCAAGCGTTTGTGCCCGCATAGGTGATGTTCAGCTGACCAGCACCGCTCTTCTTGAGTGTGCCATCGCCTTTGATTTGTCCCTTGAGCGAGGTTGTGCCACTCGCTATCGAGATGGTGGCGGTGTCTGTGAGAGTGATTCCGCGATTAGTGGCGGTGTTGGTGTTGTTGACAATAAGCGTAGCCTTGCCAATCTGGAAGTTCTCAGCCTTGTCAGATGCTGCACCGATAGACGAAGGAATGCCGCCATCGGCAAGCTCTTTCACTGTGACAGAGCCAGAATTGATGATGGTCTTGCCTGTGTAGTCGCTCTTCACGGCATTGAGAATGACCTTGCCTTCACCGTTTGCGATGAGGTCGCCTGTGCCAGAGAAGCCGCCGTTGCCTTGGATGGTGATTGACTTGGTGTTGTTGGCAAATGTGGCAGAGCCTATAGGCATAAGCTCGTTGAGTGTGACGGTGTTGCTCACAGCGTTGTCGTTGAAGATGATGCCATCGCCAGCCACGAATGAAGTTGCTTCGTCGTTTAGAGTGAAATTCATTGCCTGATAGTCCAGCACCCTGCTCTCTGCGCCTGTCCAAATGACGTCGTTGGCAGCATCTCGCTGACCGTTGACCACAAGGGTGATGGCTCCGTCCTTATTCACGATGTTGTAGGAAAGACCTGTGAGACCGCGAGTGCTGAAGTTGCTCTCCTTGCCCGAGAAAGCGCCAGTGTATTCAATAAGCTTGTATTCGCCCTCCTTTATGTCGGAAGCCACAATGCTGAAGATTGTAGGCTTTGTGATAAAGAGGTCGCCGTTCACCTTGACGCAAGCATTCTGGTCAAGGTTGAGTTCAATGTAAGTGTCTTTGTCGATTGTGAGACCATTGGTGAAGGTAATGACGTTTGTTGGCATGATGCGGCCGCCCTCATAGTTGAGTGCGCCCTCGAAGATGATATTGCCAACTGAGCCATTGCCAGCAAGAGTGCCACGAGCACGGAGGTCAACTGTGCCAGCGATGTCGCCATTGAGAGTGAGCGTGCCTTCCGAAATGATTGTCTTGCCAGCAGAAGTGTTGTTGCCGTTGAGCAAGAGAGTGCCTTGCTGCGACTTCCACAGGTTGGCGTTGCCCTCAAGTGATGAGAGTGTGAGCGTCTGATTCTTCACAGGCATGGCATACACATTTTTCATTCCCGGGCGAGGAGTGATTTCTGCATTGCCAAGGCTGATGCCGAACACATCGTTCTCTTCGTCTGCCATCATGCAAGGAGGGAGCTGCGGGCGAGGCATGTCGTAGCCGAGATAGAAGCCAGGATTAGGCGACTGGTAGTAGCCACGAGTGGTGCAGTCGCCACGATAGTGAGGGTCTTCTTGCAGGCAGTAGATGTTGTTGACGTTGGTTTTGTAGTCAGAAGTGAAGCCAACAATGCCTTGGCACACACCATTCTGAATGCGCAAGAGCACCATCTCTTCTCGCCAGTCGCCTATGATGTCGCCCCAGAAATTAGCACGCTTGCCATATACAGAATTGATGGTCCATCCCGATTCTTTCGCCATCTCGATGAGGCGTCCGCTTTCGTAGTCAACCACCATCGCATTCTTGCCATCGCCATCAGGAGTGTCAACACGCTCACGGTCGAGCTGTCCGTCCCACCAGATACCTTCTGTTGGGAAATAGCCCACCTTGCCGTCTATCTTGTTGCCTTTGGCATCGTAGATCTGATAGCCATCCATAGTTGAGAACATTTCCCAGCCAATGTGGCTCTTGTCGAGGTCGAGGCACTCGCCGCGCCCCACATCGCCTACAGCAGAGAGGTACCACTTCTTGATAGGCTCGCCAGTGCTGGCATCGTAGAGAATCTGTCCGAGCATGTCGCCAGCATATTGCTGAATAGAGAAGCATTCCAAGCCTGGACGCTCGGGGTCGATGTCGCTGATGCGGTGGCGATCGCCGTGAGCAATGCCAGAGTTGTAGAGCGTGGAACCGTCTTGATCCATAGCGTATGCGCCTGAGAGCATTTCGTCGCAGCCATCGCCGTCAACGTCGGCAATGCGAATCATGTGGAACACAGCACCGCCAGTTGGCTTGCTGAAGAGGAGTTTCCACTCGCCACCGACGTAGGCAAATGCCACATTGCGATAGTAATGAGTGTTGCCATCGGCAGAGCGCGTGTGCCATTCGCCCACGATGGCAGGGTGGATGCCGTCGTGGTAGAATATGCCGACGTGTCCCTCGTGCTTGTTGTATTCTTCGCCCATGAGGGAGGCTTTGTTTGTGCGGTTGTAGGCTACATCGTAGGCAAACTCAGCGCTTGCCTTCTCAGCTCCGGTCATGCCATCGATGACGGTCATGTAGCGAGGAGGGTTCTTTATGGATTGGGTGTCGTAGTCGATGATGCCATCGCCATCGGAGTCGCCAGTGTCTTTGCCAAAAAGGTATTTGCCCCATGTGCCACCGTCCTTGTCCCAAAAGCGAGTACCGTCGGAAGTCTGCACGATGAGTTCGCCGAATCCGTCGCAGTCGATGTCGTAGGCGCACATGTTGTCGTTCTGACCATCGCAAGGCACCTCGTTCACGCCAAGGTCAACGTTCCAAAGGAAGGTGCCATCGGCAAGGTAGCCCTCTACATAGAAGTGGCGTGAGCCATCGACAGGGCAACGGTCAACCACATAGTCCATTTCGCCATCGCCATTGAGGTCGCAAGGCCACACAAACTTAGTGGTGAACTTCTCTTTCTTCAGCGGAGATTTGTCATACTTAATCTCCATGTAGATGTTGCGAAGACCATTGTTTTTGAATAGGAAGGGCTTACTCTTTTCGCTCTCCTTGTCGCCATCGGTGATGATGCTGACTGCAACGTATGAGTTGTAAGGTACTTTGGTGAGAGTGGTTGCATAGTTGGTGTTGGAGAGAGGAGTCGAATTCAGCAATGTGTATTCTCCATCAGCGGTCTTTGACACATACACATTGTACTTTGCGTCTTCAGGCTCCTGCGCTAAGCGTCGCCAGGTGATTTCTACTCCTGCACTGCCGTTGGAGGTGCCATAAACTGCCACAACTCCACGTCCGAGCTTCTGCTGCTTTCTTTGAGCTGATGCTGCTTGTGGCAGGCACATAGAAAGCAAGGTCATAATCGTTAATAAGTAAATCTTCTTCATCTTTTTTCCGGTATCAAATATAATCACTTTCGTTTTTCATATATGCTTGTTGCGCCCCAACGTCTTGTTTATCCTGTTTGCCACTGCCTTGGTGATGACTGAGAAATTGCCATAGCGCAGATTGAGAAACAGTTCTTCGAAAGAACGCTGCACCTTGATCCAAGGATGCTCCCAAGCATTGGCACGGTAGGTGCTTTCTTTGTATGGCATCCATTCGCACACGTACTGCGGATGGCGAAGGGGAAACTGAAGTTCGTGGCGCTGCATGGTGAATATGCGCCGTAAACCTCTTGGCGTGGTGGCAAGACTGCCTGCATAGTGAGTGCCTCCATCCAAGCCAACATTGTTGATGAGGTTCACCCGTGGCATGATGGCGAGACCGTTGTTGAGCAGCATTGATGCCCAGAAGATTGTCTCGTAGTATTCCTTGCCCGATGCACGATGATTGCGGCACATCTGCAAGAACTCGCTGCGGTAGCGCCTTTCCTTCACAATGTTCTCCAGATGCTTCACAGCATCCTCTGAGTCAAGGAACGTGTATGCGCCGTCCCATGTATCGAGCACTCTTCTCCACGATGCCCAACCCCAAATGCTGAATGCGGTGGTGAAGAAATAGTCAGAGGAGATGCCTTCGGTCTTCTCATCAGTGTTGAAGCCTGCCACCATCCACACGCGCTGGTCATGCTCGTAGCGGTCGAGCATCTCCTTACAGAAAGGGAAGAAAGACTGCGAAGGAATGTCGTCATCTTCAAGCACGATACATTTGTCGGTAAGCGAGAACGCCCATTTCTGAGATATATATTCTGACGGATCGCATCCGAAATTTTTCTCTTGATACAATCTGTGAACCTCGCAATCCCAGTCAATATTCTCGTCGCTGACGAGCTCTCTGCAGGCGAGAATGCCTGGCATATCCTTCTCTCCTCGCGGACCATCCTGATAGAGAAACAAGCGAGCAGGCTTTGCTGCCTTCACTTGTTCCCACACTTGCCCGAAGTGGTCGGGACGATTGAAGAATAGAAGCAATACTGATACATCTACCATGGTTTTGATGATTTTATGGCAAAGATACATCTTTTTTTAATTATAATTAGTACTTTTGCATAAAAATCAACAAAAGACATGAACTTTGACCCTAAACAACTGAAAGAGAAATATAATCCAGAAGGCTCTACGCTGTGGCAAATGCAGTGCCGAATGCTTGAGATGCTTGATGCCATCGATGCCATCTGCCAAAAGCATGACATTCCTTACTGGCTGTCTGGCGGCAGCATGCTCGGCGCGGTGCGCCACCAGGGTTTCATACCTTGGGATGATGACTTGGACATTGAGATGCTATATCCTGATTTTCTTAAACTAATGGATATTCTGCCAAAGGAGTTGCCAGAGAACCTTGCTCTGCAATGGCATACTACGGACGAGAACTATTTCTTTCAGTTTGCGAAAGTTAGGGACAAGAACAGTGAGTTGTTTGAAAGAAATGGCTATGACAAAGTGTGGAAGGAGCATGGCATTTTCATAGATATCTTCCCACTGGAAAGCATGCCGCTATGGATCCACAAACTGTCGCTTACTACTTTCGGGCATACATACAAGATGCTGCGCACTGCCAAGGAACCTGAGCAGGCGATGGGAAAAGTCAGGGCTCTGGCAGCGTTCAATCGCAAAGTGATTTTCCCTGTGCTGCGCGGCGTGGCAAAGCTATGCGGATGCAAGTATTACGATTTCGCCCTTGGCATTCCATATTTCCAGAAGAGCCTGAAGGAGGATTATCTGCCTGTGCGACGAGTGAAGTATGAATACACAACCGCACCTATAATGAAAGAAGCGGAGAAATGTCTTTCGTATAGGTACGGCGACTATATGCAACTGCCTAAGAATCCTGGCAGCGAGTATCATTCGGAGGATATCAGGATTTACTGATTCTCTGTTCCTTGTATTCGTAGGAGTGCAATCCCTCGGCACGGAAATCGTTGTGATAGCGCTCGAGAACGGTCTTGAAGACTTCTTCGTACTGAGGTATGAAGAGGTCTTTCTTTTGCTCTAAGTTTTCTATGATTTGCAAAGCAAGAGGTGAGGTGAGGGAAAGGTCTGTAGTGGCTGCCTGATTGAAGCGAGTACCTTTGATGGAACCAGGAGAAACATTGAGGATGCAGTTGCTGCTTCCTGCTTTTATCAGTTCCACGTTCACACTCTCGATAAATACCTTGAGAGCAGCTTTGGTGGCGGCATAAATGGAGAAGAAAGGAGAAGACATGAAACCTGCTATGCTGACCATGACGCCACAATAGAAATCAGCTGAAGACTCCAGCTTGCCATAATACTTCTTGATGATGCGCATCACTGCCACCGTATTGACATTGAAAGAATTGATGATGTGCTCTTCAGCCACATCCCTGAAGAGTGCCAAGCGACCGAACCCCGCTGTGATCATCAGCGCATCTATGTCTTGCAAAGAATCGAAAAGGCTAAAGTCTTCCGATGTCAGATCGAACTGTATAGACTCGAACTTGACATTGTTGCAATCATCCGCCACCACCGCTTTATCGACAATGTAAATCTTCTCTACATCGTCACGTTTTGCCAGTTCTGTAGCAATGGACAATCCTATGCCGTTGGCACCGCCTACTATCAATGCTCTTTTCATACACACATTGCTACTTAACCTTCACGTCTGGATTCACCTTAGCCTCAACCTTCGACTTCATATCGTTGTAGTTCTCCAGTATCTCCTGCTTTATCTTTGTGGAAGACACTCCATCGCCGTATGGGAAATAGAATACTGCAACGCCCAGCTCTTTCAGATAGTCGTACTTGCCAGTCCAGTCGTCGCCCACCACGAACACATCAATATTTAGCTTCTTCACCAGCTCGGTATGGTCGAGCGAACGCTGAGGTATCACCACATCCGGATACTTCAATGCCTTGAGTATGGCTATACGCTCCTCGAACGGAATGACAGGCGGACGCTTGTAGCTGCACACCAGTTCATCCGTGCTCACGCCTACTATCAGAGTATCGCCCAGCCCGCGAGCATACTCAATCATCTTCAAGTGATTGGAATGAAACATGTCAAACGTTCCACTCGTATATACAACTATTCTGTCTTTAATCATATAAATGTCGCAATTTGTTTGCAAAGTTAATGGAATTTATCAACTTAAAGCATCTTTATTTTGCATTTTTCCTTCATTAGCACAAAAAAAGCAATACTTATCATTTCTTCCCAAACAAATACTCCCTGAAAAAAGCGTTTTGCCTCAGCACGTTGCTAATGAGGAGGCAGAAGGCAATGACGACGAGGGCTGTGGCAATGGAGAGGGAAGCATCGATTACGAAGTTGGGGCGAGTGGCGTTGAGCCATTTGCCTATCTGAGGAAGACGAGGGAGAAGGAGGAAGTGAAGGAGATAGATATCGAGTGTGCGAGTGCCAATGTACTTGAGGGATCTGCCGATGAGGGTGGCGTCAGTGAAATGGTCGCCATAATGCCGGAAGGACATGACGACGAGCATGAGAAGAGAGTATGAAGCAAGTGTGTGGGGTATGTTTGCCCACATGAGGCGGAGGTTGTGCCACTTGAGGAAATCGCCAGCGGAGATGAAAGCAGCGATAGCCATCACGATGAAGAACCATCGAGTGTCCATGAGGGTTTGACACTTGTTCCAGTAGCGGTGCACGATGTTGCCAAACAAGAAGAAATGCAAGTATTGGATTGTTTGGATAAGGCTGGAATAGCGAAGGAAAGCTTGCACATCCTGTGGCAATTGCTTCATCACAGGCGGCATGTATGACACGGCATACAGGGCTAAAGATACAAACCACAGCACTGCAAGTGGAAGCCATTTGCAAGAAGGGCTCCAGTTCAAGCGCTTGGCAAGGACACACAATTTCGCTTCGCAAAAAGCAAAGACGTAATACACCAAAAACATGTGCAGAAGCACCCACGTGAACCAATACCCACCCTTCGTGGGACTCTTCATGTCGCTGATGAAAGTGTTAGGAAAACTCTTGTGAAGAAGCAAGATGCTGACACACAAGAACACGAATGCTGGTATGACCTGCACCTTCAGTTTTTTCCAAGACATAGACAGCAAGAACTTTCCAGTCCACACTGCCTTTGCCTTGTAAGCCAGGAACCCGCTCACAAAGAAGAACAGAGGCATGCGGAAAAGCACAAGCAATGGCTGCACGGATGAAAACTTGTCGGTGACGCCAAACGAGATATGCGCCACATGATATGCCACGACAAGAATCATCGTGAACCCTCGCATGGCATCAAGCCATTCTATGCGATTAGATTTGGTCATTTGCCTCGTTCACCTTCTGGTGTATTTCATCCATCTTGTCATGGAACAATTCATATAGCTGAGGTCCGTTGCGTCGCATCTGCTCCTGAGTGAAAGCATTGTTCCAGAGTCGCATGCCGCCTGCAGAAAGCGAAGAGAAGCAAGCATCGTAGCTGCCCACCTGCAAGCCACACAGCCATGAGCGAAGACAAATCTCGTAGTCATCATACTGGAAAGGTGCGAAAGAGAACTTTATATTGTACAGATGCTCAATGAATAATTTGCGATTGATCCACATCGGCGCACGATTCACCGCAGGAACGAAGCGGAACTTGCCATCGCCGCTGAGAATATCGCCTGCCTTGCCGCGACGTATGTCCTCAAGCGGAAGAACAGCATTCTCCTCCACCGAGTGAGCCTTGCCGTCACCCTCCAGGAACATGACATCAAAGCCATCCTTGCCGCCAAGCACAGACATCTTTGGATACTTTTTCATGAGTCTCAAGCCCTCATCTATCCACGTCAGCGACTCTATGTCGTCATCATCCTGCATGAGAATGATGTAATCCGACTGCACAAAACGAATGCACTTGTTGTACATCACATTCTCATATAAATCGTTGGCACGAACCAAGAACTCATTGCCACGAGTGAGGAACTTAGCAAGTCGCTCCGTATGCTCGAGCGAAGAACCATCGTCAATCACAATGATTTCAATTGACGGATGCTGTCGCAACTTCTCCACCACGTGGCAGATTTGCAGCGACTTATTGTGCGACTCCATTATCACGCTGACTTCAGGCTCATTGCGATACCCTCGCGCCTGCCAAGCAGCGAATGTTCTGCCATTAGGCTTAGACTTGCCCATTCGCTTCTGAATGGCAAGCTTGATCTTATCTATCGTAAGTTGTATGCTCATTTCTTTTTCTTAATTAAATAGTCTATGCTCTCTCGCATTATCTTTGCTCCACTGAGGAATGTCAGTCCCAAATACAGGATGGCAGCAGTGATGACCTTGACGATGAATGAGAGGAATATATTCTCGATTGAGTGCGCAACAAACCATGTCGCAGCCATCACGCCCACTGCCAGCAGCAAGAACGGCAACACATCCTTCAGCACATCAAGCAAAGGCAAGCGTATCAGTTTCCAAGCAAACCAATGCCACACGAAGAGCCAGAGGAGATTGAT
This sequence comes from Bacteroidaceae bacterium, assembly GCA_045600665.1. GTDB lineage: Bacteria > Bacteroidota > Bacteroidia > Bacteroidales > Bacteroidaceae > Minthosoma. The sequence goes on along the minus strand of JAZRYI010000103.1, from coordinate 70,096 downwards.
AGCAATGAAATAAGTCACCATAGCGTGTATGCCATACGAGCGGCATGCTACAAGACCTATCCACACCAGCACACACAAGGCAATTGTGCAGAACATATTTATGCCCGACTTGCCCCTGCTGATGGCAAGATTGCTATACAGCGTAGTGATAGGAACAAATGCTCCATACACACACAGCATGCTCAGCAACAATGCGCTATCCTCCCACTTCTTGTCAATCATCAGCACAAACTCATGAGCGACAAGTCCAAGCCCGAGCATGCAAGGAAAAGACACGAAGCTGACAAAGCGAAGCATCTTGCGGAACACAGTGCGATAGCGCGCATCATCATCGCGAACCTGCGTGAGCACAGGCTGGGCAACGCCCGTCACCATGCCATTGATAGTATTGGAAGCCATATCATTCCATTTGCGAGCATTGCTATACTGACCTACAACGACATCATTGTAATAATGTCCCAGCAACACAGAGAAAGCCTGCGAATTGAACTGGCTGAATAAGTTCGTGACGAGAAGCTTGGAAGAAAAGCCAAACATCTTCCATGCCGGGCGCAAGTCAATCTTCAGCGTTGGGCGCCAAGGTGAAACCCACCAGTCCAACACCATCACCACGACAACGAACAGCACCGACTGCGTAGCCAGTCCCCAGTAAGCCTTGCCATTGAATATCATCACCAAGCCAACAATGTTCGACACCACAAGTGCTACAATCTCAATCAGGCTCTTCTGCTTCACCATCATGTGACCGAACAAGTAAGCCCGCTGCACTGTGCCAAACGCCGAAATCAAGAACCCAAGGAACAAGAAGCGAGCCAACGGAATGAGAGCCTCATCGTGATTGAACCTTGCAATGAGAGGAGAGGCAAAAAACAGCACCGCATATATGCACACGCTTACTATGATGTTGAACCAGAACACAGCATTATACTCCTCATGCTTTGGTTCCTTCTTATTGCAAAGTGCTGAAATGAAACCGCTCTCCTGCAGATTGCTTGCAATGTTGGAATAGACCAGCAGCACAGCAATCTTTCCATAGTCTCCCGGATCCAGCTTCATCAGCATAATGAAGCCGAACACCGCACCGAGCACTTGCATCAAGCCGTTGCTCAGTCCGCCCCACATCATTCCCTTTGCGGTTTTTTCTTTTAATGATTCTTGACTATTCATTACCTACTATTCACTCTTCATTTCCTAAACCTTCCGCTCAGCCAAGGCACCTTCTCCACGTAAGGCACAAGCAAGTAGCAAAGCGAGAATATCACGAGTATCAATATTGTGTAATCATCCCAATGCCCTCTCAGCGAGTGAACATTAGCCGAGCGTATCATCTTGTACAGAATCAGCATCACATCGTGACTGACAAAGAACACCATCGAGTGCTCACCAATATAGTTTATGACAGGAATGCGAGGCACATTCACATTCAGCAATATGCCAGACAATCCGCACAAAGCAAGCGTGATGCTCGCTACTGTAGGAAGCGGATCGCCGTCCCACCTGTTCTCAGCCATAGAGTATTCGCCCCCAACGAAATAGTTGAGCAATACAAACGCCACAAGCATCAGCGACGATACCACCAGCGTGTTCACCCGCTTCATTCTCTCAATGGCAAAATGCCACACTCTGCCCAGATAGAACAGGAAGATGCCTATAAACACATTGTCAAGCGACATTGGCAAAGGATTACCCTTCGAAAAGAGCCAGTAACTGATGAATGGGAAAAAGAAGATGAGCCAATGCACCTTGACATTGCGCCTCCTTCCACCTACATTCACGCTGAACAGCGGCGGCACTTTCGCAATGAGATGCGCAAATACATACGCCATGAAGAATGAGAACAAGAACCAGCATGGTATGTTGCCCCAGAACTGACTGTTCATCCACACATGCTTCCACTCCAACGACGTGCAGAACGCATTGGCTGGATCGAGAATGAAGATCACAAAGAAGAAGTACACCAAATTGCCTATGCTGCCCCACACCGCATACGGAATGAGCAAACGCTTAGCCTTGTCCTTGATGTAGGCGCGCGTATCGCCCGACACCGTCTTGTTGAAATATCCCGCTTTGAAGAAGAAGAAAGACATGAAATAGTACGACCAATGCATGATTGGCGTCCACCAGTCAGCGTCACCGAAGCCACAAGCACCGGTGATGTGCAGCATTATCATCCTTATGATGCAGATGCCGCACAGGAGGTCAAAAGCATGATTGCGCTGTTTCATCTTCCAAACAGATATTTCTTCAATACAGGACTAACACGAAGCACATTGCTGATCAGCAAGCAGAAACCAATGATGACGAGAGCCAAACTGCCTGCAAGCACAATGTCTATCACGAAATTAGGATGATTCTCATTCAGCCACACTCCCACCTGAGGCAACTTTGGCAGAAGCAGGAAATGCAGCAGATATACATCCAGGGTGCGCGTGCCAATATACTGCAGCGCTTTCCCCACCCTATGCTCCTGAGTGAACGAGCTGCGGTAATGCCTGAACGACATCAGCACAACAAGCATCAGCGAGTACATGGCAAGCGTCTTGGGCAAGTTGGTCCACTGAAACTGCAAGGTGTGCAACCTGAATATATCTGCACACGACATCAGCGCCACAGTCACCACCACAGGGAAGAACCACTTAGTGTCAAACAGCCTCTCCGCTCTCTCCCAGTACCTATGCACCAGATTGCCAATCAGGAAGAAATGGAAGAACTTCAGCATTTCATACACCGAGCTGTACATCATGAAGTCATTGTCATACCATTTGCCAAAAGTGCTTGGCAGATACAGCGACAGGTAAGCAAACACAGCCACAGCCCACAGCACCACAATCGGTACATGCGAATTTCTGCACCATCTCTGTGCCGCGCTCGCCGCAACATAATACACCAAGAACATCTGCAGCAGCACCCACGTGAACCAGTATCCATCCTTCGTTGGACTCTTCATCGCCATCCCGAAGCCTTCCCAGAAGGAATGCTTGCTCCTCAGCAGCACAAACACGCACAGAAACACCAAAGCCGGCAGCACCTGCACCTTTATCTTCTTCCACGCCAATGCCGCAAAACTCTCTGCCGTCCACACAAATTTGCTCCTGTATGCCAAGAATCCGCTAACAAAGAAGAACAGTGGCATGCGGAACAGCACAAGAAAAGGCAGCGAAGCCGAAATCTTCTCCGACTCGCCAAAGCCATGCTGCGCCACGTGATAAGCCACAACGAGTATCATGGTGAATCCTCGCATAGCGTCCAGCCACTCCATTCTTTGCCTTGCTTCTGCCACGAATATCTCTTTCTACATTTACTGTTAAACTTATATATAACTAAACTTTGCTATATTGCGCCTTTCGTGTTCATCAAAAAGTGACTGCAAAAATAATGAAATAAATCTATTAAAACAGCCTCTCCATCACTTTTCCTTGTTTATTCCACACAAGAATCACGCTTTCATGCATCTTTTTTATCCTCAGGCAACATTCCAAACACCTTACCGTCAGGCACATCATTATCCGATGTCGGCACCGCAGTGCGCGAAGCTACAGCCAATGTCAGCACCGAGATGCGCACATCGCCAGCCTTCGCCAACTCCTTAGCGCACGAAATGATTGTTGAGCCTGTCGTTGTCACATCATCCACCAGCAGCACGTGCTTGCCCCTTATCCTCTCCGCATCTTTCAATCTGAATATGCCATCCACATTGTCTTTTCTCTCCGTATGATCTACCGTGGTTTGCGAGGGATTGTTCACCACTCTCACCACCACATTATTATATATAGGCACTCCAGTGCTCCGCCTCAGCCCTTCTGCCATGTAGTCACTCTGGTTGTAGCGCCGCTTCAGTCTCCTGCGCCAGTTCAGCGGCACAGGCACAATGCAGTCAATATCCTCAAAGAAGTTCACCTCTTTCAGTTCCTCTGCATAGATGCGAGCCATCTCCATCCCCACTTGCGGATGCCCTTTGTACTTCATCTCATACAATATCGAACGCGCTCTTCTCTCTGAGTGATGAAAGAACGCAACCGCCCTCTCGATAGGAAACTGCTGCCAGAAATACTTCTCCAGCGAACTATGCTCCACCAGATGATAGTCCGTGCGAGGCAGCTGCATCAAGCAATGTGCGCAGATGCACCTCTCGCTCCCTGCCAACCTCTTCCCGCACATCACGCACTGGCGCGGAAAAATGAAATCCGCAATATCTCTCAGCAGCCCCATCACTCACACCTCGTCCAGATCACCTATAACCTTAATAGCATCGTTCATGCTGAATCCTCTGCCCAGGGCAAAGCGAATCAGCTTGCCTCTTATCTCATATTCGCTCTTGCCCTTTACCGATGGTCTTTTCTTTTCAATAATCTCTCGCAGCGTCTGCAAATTGTCATCGTTGTCAATCTCTTCAAGAGCATCCTCTATCACGTTTTCATCAATGTGCCTCATCTTCAGTTCTTGGGCAATGCGCACTCGTCCCCATCGGTTGTAGCGGAATTTGTCCCTCACGAAAGCATGTGCGAAGCGCTCCTCGTCCACGAACCTCTCAGCCACGAGACGAGTCAGTATCTTTTCCTCAGCATCTTCGGGCAATTCCCAGTTCATCATCTTCTTCCTCATGTCATGCTTGCAATATTCAGCAACAGCACAAAGAGCAGAAAGCTTGATGTAAGCCTCCTGCTCTGAGTATTTATGTTTTTTCTTTTCAACCATGGTGTACGATCAGCACTTTATTTCTTTTGTTTCTTTGCAGTGAGGAATTCTTTCATCTCTTGAAGCGATCTGAAGTGATGTATGTCATACTCTGCAGCATCGTAATCTCCCTGAACAAATACTATGTGCCCATCTTCTGGATCCACAGCAAACGAGTCGAAGCCATAATATTTCTTCACGAAAGAAGCACGCTTAAGAGCATTTTCGCTGAGTATAGCCGCATTGAATGGCTTTGTCACATCGCAGCCTATGTCAAGAAGTGAGCGCACATCGTAGTTGCTGCCCAATATCTCTTGTGCCTCATCCACCAAAGCGCGATCGTCTATAGCGCGAACAATGATTGCCTTCTTCAGGCGATTTTCACCCTTAGCATCGCTGACTTTCATCTCATCGAATGCTTCGCCATACACGCCTTGCGCCTCGCTCATCGACACAAATGCGTATGGGTCGATGCTCTTTATCATGCGGAAGATGACGCTTGAATCACGCTTTCTCACAATGCTTACAATCACCTTGCGTTCCGACTTTGTGAACCAGCCTTCTCCTTCCAGTATTGTCACGCCATGACCTGTGTCATTGATGGCATCTGCAAGTTTCTGGTAGTTGCGAGAAAATATCATGAACTGTACCGACTGATGCTGACGGCGAATGCAGTAGTCGAGCGTGATAGAGCAGATGAAGAGCATCACGAAGCCATAGATGACTCGGAACCAATCATGGAATATGAAATAGCACGATGATATGATGACCACATCGCAAGCCATGATCACTGTGCCAAGCGACATCGATTTGTATTTGTTCACAATAGCGGCAATGATATCCGTGCCACCTGTCGATCCATTGTTCTCAAAGCAGAAAGTGAGTCCTATTCCGCAGATGATAGCTCCAAGCACGCAAGCCATGAAGTGCGCCTCTTCGCCTATCAGCTTTGGAAGCATCATTTGCCCTGCATGATCAGGGTCAGGCACTTCAACAATGCGTTGCAAGAGCCACAGAATGAAGGTCATCAGGAACACTGCATATATGGTCTTCATGCAGAAGCGTATGCCTAACACCTTGATTGCTACAAGGAGAAAGCACACATTTATGGCAATATAAGTCACCTGCACCTCCAATCCTGTCACATAGTAAACTATGGATGAGATACCTGCCACACCACCCGTGGTGAGTCCGTATGGCAGCATGAACACTGTCACACCCAAAGCATAAAGGATTACGCCCACAGCAATGAGGGCATAATCCTTTATCTCGTGTAATATATACGACTTGGTCATATTATTTCTTCAATACAACATTGATCATCTTGCCAGGAACAACGATTACCTTAGCAACCTGGAAGCCTTCGAGCCACTTAGCCGACTGAGGGTTTTCGAGGGCTGCCTTCTGCACGGTGTCGTTGTCTGTGCCTGCTGGGAACTCCATTGGGAAACGAGCCTTGCCGTTGAATGCGACCATCATCTTAACCGAGTCTTCCTTGAGGTATTCCTCGTTGAATGCTGGCCAAGGAGCGTCGCACACAGTTGTGTCGTGACCAAGCATCTGCCAGAGCTCCTCGCAGAGGTGAGGGCAGAATGGAGCGAGAAGGATGACGAGTGCTTCCTTCACCTCGCGGCTTGTGCTCTTTGCCTTTGTCAGTTCGCCGAGGGCAATCATGAAGGCTGCGATGGATGTGTTGTATGAGAACTGCTCGATGTCCGAAGTCACCTTCTTGATGAGGGTGTGGAGAGCTTTGAGTTCAGCCTTTGATGCTGGCTCGTCGGTAGCTATGAGCTGGTCGTCCTTGCCGATGAAGAAGTTCCAGAGCTTCTTGAGGAAGCGGTGGCAACCGTCGATGCCGTTAGTGTCCCAAGGCTTTGACTGCTCTACAGGACCGAGGAACATTTCGTACAGACGGAGTGTGTCGGCACCGAAGCGCTCAACGATCATGTCTGGATTGACAACGTTGAACATAGACTTCGACATCTTCTCTACTGCCCAACCGCACACGTACTTGCCTTCGTCGTTGAGGATGAACTCTGCGTTGTTGTACTCAGGACGCCAAGCCTTGAATGCTTCAACATCAAGAACATCAGCAGAAACAATGTTTACGTCAACGTGGATAGGAGTGACATCATAGCCATCCTTCTTGTCGAGAGAAACGAATGTGTTAGTGTCCTTGATGCGATATACGAAGTTAGAGCGTCCCTGAATCATGCCCTGGTTGATGAGCTTCTGGAATGGTTCTTCCTTCTTGCTGATGCCAAGGTCGAAGAGGAACTTGTTCCAGAAACGAGAGTAGATGAGGTGACCTGTAGCGTGCTCTGAACCACCCACATAGAGGTCAACGTTCTGCCAGTATGCGGCTGCTTCCTCGCTGATGAGGCCCTTGTCGTTGTGTGGATCCATGTAGCGGAGATAGTAAGCTGATGAGCCTGCGAAGCCTGGCATTGTATAGAGTTCGATAGGGAAGATAGTCTTGTTGTCGATGAGCGAGTTCTCCACAATCTTCTTGTTTGCCTCGTCCCAAGCCCAAACGGTAGCGTTGCCGAGCGGTGGCTCGCCTGTCTCTGTAGGGAGGAACTTGTCAACAGCAGGAAGCTCGATTGGGAGACACTCCTCTGGAATCATTGTTGGGATGCCGTTCTTGTAATATACTGGGAATGGCTCGCCCCAGTAGCGCTGACGAGAGAAGATAGCATCGCGGAGACGGTAGTTAACCTTCACGCGACCAAGGTTGTGCTTCTTCACAAATTCCTTTGTTGCAGCAATAGCCTCTTTGATTGTCTTGCCGTTGAGGATAAGTGCCTCGCCATCGTATTCAACAGCAGGATTGCCCTCAGCTGGCGAGTTTGTCACGACACCTTCCTTGGCGTCGTAGCTCTCCTCGCTCACGTCTGCACCCTCGATGAGTGGCACGATAGGGAGGTCGAAGTGCTTAGCAAAGGCGTAGTCGCGAGAGTCGTGAGCAGGCACAGCCATGATAGCGCCTGTGCCGTAGCCAGCAAGAACATACTCAGCCACATAGATTGGGCACTTGTCGCCTGTGATAGGGTTGATGCCGTATGCGCCCGAGAACACACCAGTCACAGTGTGGTCAATCATGCGCTCGCGCTCAGTGCGTCCCTTCACATATTTGATGTATTCATCAACAGCAGCACGCTGCTCAGGAGTAGTGACCATATCAACGAGCTCGCTTTCAGGAGCAAGAACGAAGAATGTCACACCGAACATTGTGTCGGCACGAGTAGTGAAAATAGTAAAGTCAACGTCGCTGTCAGCAACCTTGATTTCGATTTCAGTACCCTCCGAACGGCCAATCCAGTTCTTCTGAGTCTCCTTGATAGAGTCGCTCCACTGGATTGTCTCAAGTCCGTCTAGCAGACGCTGTGAGTAAGCGCTCACGCGAAGGCACCACTGGCGCATCTTCTTCTGCTCTACAGGGAATCCGCCACGTACGCTGACGCCATCCACAACTTCGTCGTTGGCAAGCACTGTGCCGAGTCCAGCACACCAGTTCACCATTGTCTCGCCCATGAAAGCGATGCGGTAGTTCATCAGCGTGTCGCTCTTCTGCTTCTCGTCCATTGCGTTCCACTCAGCAGCAGTGAACTCAAGGTGCTCTGATTCTGCCACGTTGAGGCCTTCAGTACCCTTCTCTTCGAAGTGCTTAATCAAAGTCTCGATAGGCTGAGCCTTCTGGCAGCTGTTGCAGAAGAACGAGTTGAACATCTTCTGGAATGCCCACTGAGTCCAGTGGTAGTAGCCAGGGGCACAAGTGCGCACCTCGCGGTCCCAGTCGAAGCAGAAGCCAATCTTGTCGAGCTGTTCGCGATAGCGGTTGATGTTAGCGTTGGTAGTCACCTCAGGGTGCTGACCTGTCTGAATTGCATACTGCTCAGCAGGGAGTCCGTAAGCGTCGTAGCCCATAGGATTCAGCACGTTGAAGCCCTGCAGGCGCTTGTAGCGAGCATAGATGTCGCTTGCAATATATCCGAGTGGGTGTCCTACGTGAAGTCCCGCACCCGATGGGTAAGGGAACATATTGAGCACATAGAACTTTGGCTTGTTCTCATCCTCAGTGGTCTTGTAGGTCTTGTTCTCTACCCAAGCCTTCTGCCACTTCTGTTCGATTTCTCTAAAATTGTATTCCATATATGTAGTAAAATTATTAACTTTTGTTTTATACACAAAAAAGCAAGCTTTTTATGTGACTGAAAGAAATTTATCATTAATTACCCAGAAATTATTCAGAAATTATCTTATACTCTCGCTTTGCAAGAGCAATCTGGTTATTGGGGCAACTCACCCTTATTCAGAACGTAGTTGTCTACGTTTTCTCTTGTTATTAACACAAAAGTGTCGTTATCTTCATTGTATATATATCTTTCAGTCCTCAGCGATCTTTCTCCAAAATTTATCAAGAGACCTCTTTTGCTTTTTGTCAGTCGCAGGTAATTAAATAACTGGGCTCTATGCTCAGTGATAATTTGTTCTGCTGACTTAATCTCAATTACAAGCCCATTCCAGAAAAAGTCTGCCTGATAGTATTTCTTCATTCTTTGTCCCTCATAATAGCAATGTATCAGCTTTTGAGGTTCCACCTTCATGCCACGCTTAGCAAATTCCATCTCCATTGCTTCTTGGTATATCAGCTCTTCTAACCCTCGATGCAACACATCATGAACATGCATTGCAACGCCTACCACATCATACATCTGCATGTACTCATCTCTTGTCATCTTTTTCATCTTAACATGGAAATTTCTGAATAATTTCTGGTTAATTAACGATAAATTTCTTTCAGTCCATTAAAGCAGAAGGCTTAAATGGTACAATTAAATCATGCAAAGATACATCTTTTATTATTAACAAGCAAATTTTTGTTCATTAACACGTTAAAGTAGCATAAAAACAGAAAGGCACAAAGCCGAAATGACTTTGTGCCTTAATTAATATGTTTAAGTAAACCGATTACTTAACGAGAACCTTGCGAACAGAGTTGTCAGACATCTTGATGATGTTGATACCCTTAGCAAGCTTGTCAACCTTCTGACCTGCCAAGTTGTAGATAGCAGATACTGTAGAAACAGCTGTAGTTGATTCGATAGCGTCAACTGAAGGGTTCTTCTTGCTGTCTGCACCGTAGTAAGTGAGTTCGAAGTTGTCGATCATTACCCAACGTGCGCTGAGCTCGTCAACGTTCTTAGAACCAATACGGAGAGTCTCACCTTCCTTGAGAACAACGATTACGCTGTAAGTCTTGTGTGAGTCTGCGCAACCGTCAATCTGTGTCTCGATAGCAGCTGTGCCATATACGAAGTCTTCGCCAGCACCTGTTGCTGCATATACGCAAGCGTAACCTTCACCTGGACCAGGCTGCTGGCCATTGTATGAGTTAGCAGCGTCAACCTTGAGCTCGTATGTACCTGCAGGGAGGTTAGCGATGTCCTGATAGAAGTCGTACTTAGTGCCTGAGCCGTTAGTGTCGCTCCAGAACTCCATAGATACGCCACCGTCGAAGCCGTTCTGAACCTGGTAGTTGCCAGAAGCGCCTTCACCCTTAACGAGTGTCCAGCCAGTAGCCTGCTGACCAGCAGTGTTTGCCTGGAAGTCTGGGTTGATGATAACCTGAGTCATTGCGATTGGGTTGTCGTCAGAAGCACCTTCAGTGTTAGGGAGGCGGAGAGCAGCAGTCACAGCCTTGAACTGCTCAGTGAGAGCAATAAGCTGTTCAGTTGTCTTCTCTGTGATATCCTCTTCTGCAACAGCGTTGTAAGCTGCGATAGCAGAAGGAGCGCAAGCTTCACCGAACTCGTCAGCAGCAGCAGACATTTCGTCCTTTGCATTGCTGCAAGCTACATAAGCAGCAGAGTTCTCCTTAGCTTCAGCCAATACCTGGTTGAGTGCGATGATTGCGTCGTACTGAGCATCACCATCACCCTCAGCATCCTCTACTGCAGCGATAGCAGCTGTGAGGGCGCTTGCAGCAACAGTTGACATGTTGTCGCCGTTCTCTTCAAGATAGCTGTTAGCATTTGCAACGAATGAAGTAGCAAGAGCAGCAACTGCCTTAGCGTTCTTGCCTTCGTATGTGAGCTTGAAGTTAGACCAAACAACCCACTCGCCGTCAGACTCGAGGTTGCGAACACCGATCTTCATCTTGCCACCTTCAACGATACCGTAAACCTTAGCCTCGTAGCGGCCAGCAGCGAATGCAACACCTGCACCTGCCATACCGTCAGGGTAGTACATGCCATTGTCCAACTTGTCAGGACCGTTACCTGGACCTACAATCTTACAGCCCATGAACTGAGGGTTCTGAGTCAAAGCTGTACTTTCAATACCAGAAGTGATGAATGCGTTGAAACCGTCAACAGCGTCAGCCTCAGCTACACCACCATCATAGTAGTTCATGAACTTAGAAGAGAAGTCGTTGAGGTAGACCCCAGCAGGGATCACGACACGACCAGACACAAGACGGCAGTAGCCGTTCAAGCTGAGTGAGTAGATGCCGTCAGGAGCAGTAACCTCCTGGTAGATGTCGAATGTACCGTGCCAGCACTCTGCAACAGGCATACCAACGCTCTTCTCCTGATCAGGAACGATACCGCCGTAGAGTGAGAAGTTACCACCCTTCTTAGCTACTGTCCAGCCCTTACCGTTAGGATCTGTGAATGTTGCATCAGAGATAAGAGATGTGAAGTCCATGCCTGGAGTGATAGAGTTAGCGAGGCAGTACTTGAAGAGACCAACAAGCTTCTCTGTGTATGCAACAACCTCATCAGTTGGCATGTTGCAAACCTCGAGGAGCAAGTATGGAGCAACCTCAATCATAAGTTCCTCTGGAATGTCTGACTCCTTGAGCTCATTGAGAGCGTCAGCAGCAGCATCCTCTTCGTCTGCACGGAAGAAGTCAGAGAAGAGAAGAACGAGGTCCATTACGTCACCAAGGTCAGAAAGATCTGTCTCGATGATGTCGCACTGCTTCTTAAGCTCTGAATATGCTGCGATAGAAGCCATAGTAGCATTAGCAGCGCTTGTAAGGTCTGCAACAGCCTCCATGATTTCTTCCTTAGAAGAAGCAGCGTCACCCTTAGCAAGAGCAGCAGTGAATACGTCCTTCTGAGTCTTGTCATACTTAGTGTCGTCATCAACCATTGCATCCATAGTAGCGATGAGGCTCTGACGAGTCTCGTTGTACCAGAACTTGTATGCATCAACTTCTGAACCGTAGTATGTGAGGGTTACGTTGTCGATACCGATCCAGTTAGTGCAGTCAGTATTGTTGCGGAGGCCGATCTCAAGCTTGCCGTCCTCACCTACAATAGTGTAGAGGGAGAACTTGTAAGCTGTGTCGCCCAATTCCTTGCCACCTTCGCCGAAGCTGTCAACGCCACCTGTGCGAGTGCTGTCATTGTTAGCATATACCCAAGTGTCCTGGCCGCTGCTTGCAGTAGCGTCCATAGTCACCTTGTAAACGCCATCAGGAAGATTTGCGAGCTCTGTGTAAATCTTTCCAGCGAATGAGTTAGGGTTCCAGTTCTCAAGGAAGTTACCTGTGATTGTTGTGCCAGGGTAGTCTGCTTGAACACCCTTGTTTGTAGCCTGACCCTTGTTCTGAGCGCCAGTAGTGAACTGCCAGCCGTCAATGCCCTTCTCAAAGTCTGCGTTAGGAACGAGGTCTGTGAAGTCTGCTGGGTTCTCTGCAGTAACGCCCTGCTTCTGATAGTTTGCAATTGCCTTATCAACAAGCGAAAGAGCTGCTGTGAGAATAGAGTCATTATTCTCTGTATTGCTATAAACTGCATTTGCCTCTGAAAGATCAATGCCGCTATACTTGCTTGCAGCAGCATCCATCTTCTCCTTCAAAGTCATAGCAGCTGCGTATGCAGCAAGCTTTGGAGCCATTGCGAGATACTCAGCCTCAGAAACGAAGCCCCAAGTTGTGCACTCGCCTTCATATCTTACTTTCTCATCATTGTCGAGCAAAGATTCATTTTCTGTAGAAAGCATGAAAAGGCGATTGTTAGCTGCACCGTCAAATTTCTTTGCCATACCGAACTTACCAATAACATTGTCATTAGTAAACTCATACTTGTTGCCACCAAGGTCAACAAAGCGCCACATGTCTGCGCCGCCGCGTCCAGCACCATCAATCCAGATCTGATCAAAAGACTGGCAATCAAGATTGCTCCATTTGCCCTTAGCATTACCTGCCTCTACAGAGTCGCAAATCTGATAAGTGCCAAGTGGAACTGTCTTTTCTTCATCTTCGAATGCTGCAAGGATTTTCACCTTCCATGCATAAGATGTAGAGAGAGAGGCACGAGTGCCATAGTCATTTGCACCAACAAGGAAGCCACCAGCTTCTATGTTGTACATATACTGATAGCTGCCGTCTGCGGCCATAGGCTCGAGCTTTGGCTCAGGCTTAGTCCACTGCGCAAACACACTAACAGTACACATCAACATTGATGCAAGAAGAAGTAAAGATTTCTTCATAATAGTTGTGGTTAGTTTTAGTTAGAAAAATTAGTTAATATTAGTTGTTTGTAATTCACTTTCGTACGATAGGTTGGCCAGAACGTAAGAATGCAGTATTTAGGAAGCCCGCAAACGTTCGTTTTCGATTAGTCGCAACATCATTTTTGCATAATTAATGACGTTCCAATAGGTTTTAGTGGTGCAAAGTAGCGAAAAAGTTGTGATATTACAAAATAAAAATGAAGAAAAGTGCAAATATAACACGAAATTAACACATCGCCACCATATTTTCGCCCTTATATTTGCTGAACTCACAAAATAAGTAACTAAGTAACAATTCAAAATTATTCGTGCTGTGCGGTTGAAAAACACATTGACTGCAACCTATTTATTCACGCTGTGTGAATACTCTTATTCATGCGGTACGACTAATCTTAATCGCACGGCTTGAATAACGGCATTCACAAGAAGCGAGTAACGGCATCCTGTGAAAGCAATTTCATGAATGGTTGAAGGTAAAAGAAAATCAAAACACTCGTCACATGTCTAACGCTCTAATCTTCTTGTGTTTAAATGGTGAGTGTGATGAGTAACGAGTGGTTCGATAAATTCCAGGCAAAGTGAAAATTTGAGATTCAACCGCACAGTACGAAAAAAAGCACAAGCGCCACTTGGGCACTTGTGCTTTTGGGTGATACATTATATATAATATATTAGCAGACCTGGCTACCGCCCTTCACTTCGTGCTCGACGGTTGTCACGCTGATGCTGCCGTCCCAGTTTTCGGCTGAGAGGATCATGCCTTCGCTGACGAGGCCGTTCTTGAACTCGCGTGGAGCGAGGTTGGCAATGAAGAGAACCTCCTTGCCTACGAGCTGCTCTGGCTCGTACCACTGGCTGATGCCGCTCACGATTGTGCGTCCCTTAGGAGTGCCATCGTCGAGCTTGAACTTGAGGAGCTTCTTCATCTTTGGAACACGCTCACACTCAAGCACCTTAGCCACACGAATGTCTATCTTTTGGAAATCGTCGAACGAGATTGTTTCCTTCACTGGTGCTGCCTCAGCGTTCGCCTCAGCATTTGCCTTGATTGTTGCTTCAAGCTTGTCCATCTGGAACTTGATCACCTCATCCTCTATCTTAGAGAAGAGGAGGCTTGGCTTGTTGAGCTGCTTGCCTGCAGGGAGAAGGTTTGTGTTGCCGAGCTCTTCCCACTTGAAGTCTTCCATGTTGATCATCTGGCGAAGCTTTGCTGATGAGAATGGGAGGAATGGCTCGAATGCGATTGCAAGGTTGGCAGTGAGCTGCAATGAGATGAAGATGATGGTCTTGACACGCTCTGGGTCAGTCTTGATGACCTTCCAAGGCTCTTCGTCAGCAATGTACTTGTTGCCGATGCGAGCGAGGTTCATTGCCTCTTTCTGTGCCTCGCGGAACTTGAAGGCTTCGAGAAGAGCCTCAACCTTATCCTTCACTGTTGCAAACTCAGCGAATGTTGCCTTGTCGGTCTCTGTGAGCTCGCCACACTCAGGCACGATGCCATCATAGTACTTCTGAGTCAGCTGGAGAGCACGGTTCACGAAGTTGCCATACACAGCTACAAGCTCATTGTTGCAGCGAGCCTGGAAATCAGCCCAAGTGAAGTCGTTGTCCTTTGTCTCAGGCGCATTGGCAGTGAGCACATAGCGAAGCTCGTCCTGACGGTTTGGAAGCTCTTCGAGATATTCGTTGAGCCAAACAGCGTAGTTCTTAGATGTAGAAATCTTGTTGCCTTCGAGATTGAGGAACTCATTGCTTGGCACATTGTCTGGCATGATGTAATTGCCATGAGCGCGCATCATAGTAGGGAAGATGAGGCAGTGGAACACGATGTTGTCCTTGCCAATGAAATGGACCAAGCCGCCCTCGTCATCCTGCCACCACTTCTGCCATGTGCCCCACTTCTTTGGTTCACGGTCGCAGAGTTCCTTTGTGTTTGAAATATAGCCGATTGGGGCATCGAACCAAACATAGAGCACCTTGCCCTCTGCACCTTCCACTGGTACAGGAATGCCCCAGTCGAGGTCGCGAGTCATTGCGCGTGGCTGCAGATCCATGTCGAGCCATGACTTGCACTGGCCATACACGTTGGTGCGCCACTCCTTATGTCCGTCGAGAATCCACTGCTTGAGCCACTCCTGGTGGTCGCCAAGTGGGAGATACCAGTTCTTTGTGGCACGCAACTCAAGTGGATTGCCTGGATTGTTCTTGTTGGTTGGGTTGATAAGTTCGGAAGGAGAAAGGGCTGCGCCACACTTCTCGCACTGGTCGCCGTAAGCACCCTCGGCGCCACAGCGTGGACATGTGCCAACGATGTTGCGGTCGGTGAGGAACTCGCCTGTCACAGCATCACAATACTGCTCCTCCACCTTCTCCACGAGCTTGCCCTCATCATAGAGCTTGCGGAAGAAGTCTGCAGCAAACTTATGGTGAATGTCGCTTGTGGTGCGACTGTAGATGTCGAAGCTTATGCCGAAGTCCTCAAACGACTTCTTGATGATGCCGTGGTAGCGGTCAACCACGTCCTGAACTGTGATACCCTCTTTCTTGGCACGGATAGTGACTGGCACACCGTGCTCATCGCTACCGCCTATGAAGATAACTTCTTTACCCTTGAGGCGAAGGTAGCGAACATATATGTCAGCAGGCACATACACGCCAGCGAGGTGTCCGATGTGAACTGGACCGTTGGCGTATGGCAAAGCTGCTGTTACTGTTGTTCGTTTGAAATTCTTTTGTTCCATTTTCGTTTTTTTGCTTAATTTAGGTGCAAAGTTAAGGAAAAATTATTTAATAAGGAATAAAATGCTTAATTTTGCACGATATTTGGCTTAATATGGTGGATAAGAAAGAATATACATACTTGTCAAAGATAGATTACCCAGTTGACCTTCGCAAACTCAAGGTGGAAGAATTGCCCGCTGTTTGTGAAGAGCTGCGACGCGACATTATCGAGGAGCTGTCGCACAATCCTGGGCATTTGGCATCGAGCCTTGGCGTGGTGGAGCTCACCATTGCCCTTCATTACGTATTTGATACCCCCTACGACCGCATAGTCTGGGACGTTGGTCACCAGGCATACGGACACAAGATACTCACTGGTCGTCGCGACCGATTCTGCACCAATAGAAAACTGCATGGCATAAAGCCTTTCCCTCACCCATACGAGAGCGAGTATGACAGCTTCTGCTGCGGACACGCCAGCAACTCCATCTCTGCGGCTCTCGGCATGGCTGTAGCAGCCAAGCTCAAGGGCGAGAAGCGCAAAGTGGTGGCTGTGATTGGCGACGGCGCTATGAGTGGTGGACTGGCATTCGAGGGCATAAACAATGCGTCAAGCACTCCCAATGACATGCTTATCATATTGAATGATAACCACATGTCGATAGACAATAGCGTGGGCGGTATGCGCAAATATCTTTTGCAGCTCACAACCAATAGCACATACAACGATATTCGCTACCGCGTGTCTCGCAAACTGTTTGATGTAGGCGTGCTGACAGAGACACGCCGCAAGGGGCTCATACGTTTCAACAACAGCCTCAAGTCTGTGCTCACTCGTCAGAAGAACATGTTTGAAGGCATGGACATTCGCTACTTTGGCCCTACCGATGGACACGACGTGGTGGAACTCGTCCGCATTCTCAATGCCATCAAGAACATGGAAGGACCAAAAATCCTGCACATCCACACAAAGAAAGGCAAGGGATATGCCCCTGCCGAGGAGAACGCTACTGTGTGGCACGCTCCTGGCAAGTTCGACTATGAGTCGGGCGAGCGCATCGTGTCGCACAGCAACAAGCCACAGCCTCCAAAGTTCCAGGATGTGTTCGGCATGACATTGCTTGAGCTTGCTCAGCAGAACCCAAACATCGTCGGCGTCACTCCTGCCATGCCTACAGGCTGCTCGATGAACATAATGATGAAGGCTATGCCAGAGCGAGTGTTCGACGTTGGCATTGCTGAAGGTCATGCAGTCACTTTCACAGGCGGCATGGCAAAGGACGGGCTGATGCCTTTCTGCAACATATACTCTTCGTTCATGCAGCGTGCGTATGACAATATCATTCACGACGTCGCTACAATGAACCTCAATATGGTGCTGTGCCTCGACCGCGCAGGCATAGTGGGCGAGGATGGTCCTACGCATCATGGCGCATACGACCTCGCATTCCTTCGCCCAATACCAAACCTCACTATCGCATCGCCTTTCGATGAGACGGAGCTTCGCAAGCTCATGTACACGGCTCAGCTTCCAGATAAGGGACCATTCGTCATCCGCTATCCTCGCGGCTGCGGCAGTGTGGCAGACTGGCACTGCGACTTTGAGGAGATACCAGTGGGCAAGGGTCGCAAGCTGAAGGATGGCAAGGGCATTGCTGTGCTCAGCCTTGGCCCTATTGGCACGGAGGCAGCGAAGGCTATCAAGATGGCAGAGGCGCAAGGTGCTGAGAATGTGGCGCATTATGACATGCGATTCGTGAAACCAATAGATACAGATATACTCGATGAGGTGGGCAAGAACTGCAAGAAGGTCATCACTGTGGAGGATGGTGCTGTGAAGGGAGGACTTGGCTCTGCTGTGCTCGAACACTTTGCCGACAAGGGCTATACTGCGCAGGTGATCCGCGTTGGCATGCCTGATGAGTTTGTGGAGCATGGCACTGTTGCTCAGCTCAGAGAGATTTGCAAGATGGATGCTGAAAGCATTGCGAAATTAATTTTATTATGAAGATAATCATTGCCGGCGCAGGAGCCGTAGGAACTCACTTGGCACGCCTTTTGTCTCGCGACAACATGGACGTAGTGCTGATGGATCAGGAAGAGGAGAAGTTGGTTCGTCTCAACTCCGATCTCGACATCAAGACCATAGCCAAGTCACCTACATCCATTCAGGGACTGAAGGATGCTGGCGTGGCTGGTGTTGACTTGTTCATTGCGGTCACTCCGCACGAGAGCGAGAATCTTGCTTGCGCTATGCTTGCCAAGCAGCTCGGCGCGAAGAAGACCGTGGCACGAGTGGACAACTTTGAATACATGCAACCAGACAACTTGCAATACTTCAAGCAGATGGGCATCGAGTCGCTCATCTATCCAGAGCTGCTTGCTGCTCAGGACATTGCTGCAAGTGCCAAGTATAGCTGGGTGCGTCAGTTGTGGGAATTCAATGGAGGCGAGCTACTCCTGCTCAGCGTGAAGATGCACGACTCCCACCCTATGTACGACAAGGAGATTCGCAATGAGAACAATCAGCTCGTTGGTCACACCCTCAGGGAAATAGGTATTGCTCACGGCCACCATTTCCACGTAGTGGCTATCAAGCGCGAGGGTGAAACTATCATTCCTAACGGTGATGAGATGATACTTGCTCGCGACCTTGTGTTCTTCATGACAACAAAGGATGGCCTGGATGCCATTCGCCATCTCTCGGGCAAGGATTCCTATCCATCCGTAAAGAACTGCCTCATTGTGGGCGGCGGAAAACTATCGGTGAGAGCAAGCTGGAAACTGTACGACAATCGCCAGGGCGTGAAAATCATTGAGTCGGATTTCGCTCGATGCGAGGCACTTGGCTCTTTGGTCAAGCCAGGCACTCTCATTGTCAATGGTGAGGGCTACGACATGGAACTCCTCAACGATGAAGGCTTTGGCAGCCTTGAGGCATTGGTGTCGCTCACCGACAACGACCAGGAGAATATCCTTGCCTGTGTCGCTGCTCGCCGCAAGGGCATACGCAAGACAATAGCTCAGGTGGAGAATATCGACTACTTCGACATGGCAAACGACCTCGATGTAGGAACTATCATCAATAAAAAGACTATTGCTGCCAGCCACATATACCGCATGCTGCTCAAGGGCGACGTGGACAACATGAAGATGCTCACCGTGGCAAGCGCAGACGTGGCGGAGTTTGTGGTCAACCCAGGTTCGAAGGTGACGAAGAAGCCTGTCATGGAATTAGGCATTCCTCGCGGCGTGAACATTGGTGGCATGTCGCGCGACGGCAAGTCGATGCTCGTTAGCGGTCGCACTCAGCTTCAGGCAGGCGACAAGGTAGTGGTGTTCTGCATCGGCAGCACGCTTCGCAAGCTCGACAGACTTTTCAAATAGTCACTACCTCTCCTACCCTCTCTCAACTCTCATCTTTCAACTCAAAACCCCAAAACTCTTGATAAACACTCGTCTCATACTCAAAATAATGGGCATCCTCCTCTTCATCGAGGCAGGATTGATGGCATTATGCCAAATCGTGAGCTGGATTTACGAAGAAGGAATGAAAGCATTCGTTCCTCCGATTTGCGTGGCTTTGCTGCTTGGCGCAGCAGGCATAGCGCTCGGAAAGAATGCAGGCAAGAATATGGGGCGCAAGGACGGCTACCTGGTCGTCTCGCTTGTGTGGATAGTGTTCACGCTCATAGGCATGGCTCCGTTCTTGCTCGATGGTTCCATTCCTGACTTGGCAAGCGCGTTTTTCGAAACCATGTCTGGCTTCACCAGCACGGGCGCTACCATAATCGACGACCTTGACTCAATGCCTAAGGGACTTCTATTCTGGCGAAGCGTCACCCAGTGGGTGGGCGGCATAGGCATCGTATTCTTCACTATTGCCATTCTCCCAGCATTCGGTGTGGGCGAGGTTAAGCTGTTTGCGGCTGAATCCACAGGACCGCTCCACGACAAGGTGCACCCTCGCATCAGCGTTGCCGCCCGATGGATAGGCGGCGTGTATGTGATACTCACACTGCTGTGCATGTTATGCCTGAAAATAAGCGGAATGGATCTGTTCGATTCCATCAATTACGCTTTCTGCACTACAGCCACTGGAGGCTATGGCACTCACTCAGCGCTTCTGCATGAAGTGTACAACTCGCCTGCCATAGAGTATGTATTGATATTCTTCATGTTCATTTCGGGCGTAAACTTCACATTAATATATTATACTATCCTCAAAGGGCGCATCAGGCAGTTCTTCAGCGATGCTGAGTTCCGATGCTACCTCATCATTGTGGTTGTTGCATCGCTTGTTTGCATCATCACTCTCATGATCACCGATCCGCTGCACGACCTCGAACTTGCCATTCGCCAGAGCTTCTTCACAGTCATATCCCTGCAAACAACCACAGGACTTGCCACCTACGACTACACGCTTTGGCCTGTGCAGCTCATGCCGGTACTACTTTTCGTGATGTTTGCAGGTGCATGTTCAGGCAGTACGAGCGGCGGCTTCAAGTGCATTCGTCTCAGCATCATATATCGCGTGCTACGCAACGAGTTCACTCGCATCCTCCATCCCCGTGCCGTTACTCCAGTCCATCTCAATGGCAATGTGGTCAATTCCAGCATCGTGCAAACCCTCATCGGCTTCGTTGCTCTCTTCGTATGCTCGCTCTTCTTCGGTGCCTTCATCCTCGCCCTCACTGGCGTGGATCCTAATGATGTACACCCTAACTTCGACTACTATGAAGCCTTCGGCATCGCTATGTCCAGCATCAGCAACGTAGGTCCAGGCATGGGTTACTATGGCCCTGTCCACTCATGGGCAATCCTCTCCCCTCTTGCCAAATACGTATGCTCCTTCCTCATGCTGATTGGCCGTCTCGAGATCTTCCCAATCATGATTATATTCACTCGCAGCTTCTGGAAGAAAGGATAGAGGAAGCGTGTGCTTCTACGATTTTTTTGAGATTCATACAAACACAAAAAGAGCTTGCAACGAATGCAAGCTCTTTTTGCGCTCCAGGATGGGCTTGAACCAACGACCCCATGATTAACAGTCATGTGCTCTAACCAACTGAGCTACTGAAGCAGTATGTTAGGTTTTGAAAAGCGATGCAAAGGTAGGGTGTTTTGGGGAAACTTCCAAACATTTTTTATTTTTTTTTCAGTGTAGTTCGTGAAAAAAGCGTAACTTTGCACAAAATATAACAAATGAGAGTACTTATCATCAATACTTCAGAGCGAATTGGCGGTGCGGCGATAGCAGCAAACCGACTGATGGAAGCGCTGAAAAAGCATGGCGTGAAGGCCAAAATGCTGGTGCGTGACAAGCAGACAGACCACCTGACAGTGGTGTCGGTTGCCGCAAGCTGGTTGTTGCCACTGAAGTTTGTGTGGGAACGCGCGGTGATATTCTTTGCCAACGGATTGAACAGGAAGAACCTGTTTCAGGTGGATATTGCTAATGTGGGTACGGACGTGACAGAGATGACTGAGTTCAAGAGAGCTGATGTGATTCATCTGCACTGGGTGAACCAAGGTTTTCTGTCAATGCGGAATATTGACAAAATCATGCACTCGGGCAAGCCTGTGGTGATAACGATGCACGATCAGTGGTATTTCACTGGCGTGTGCCACTACTCTGGCGAGTGCGAGAAGTATAGAGTGATGTGCGAGGACTGCCAGTTGATGAAGAAGGGATTGCTGGGCGATTTGGCAAGGAGCGTGTTTGAGCAGAAGATGAATATATATAAAGATGTGAAGCTGACATTTGTGGGATGCAGCAAGTGGATTGCTGATTTGGCACGCAGCTCCAAGCTGACGGAGGGAAAGAAGGTGGTGAACATACCGAATGCTATTGACACGGAGATGTTCTGCGCCAAGGATAAGGCTGAAGCAAGAAAGGAGTTCGGATTGCCAATGGATAAGAAGCTGTTGCTGTTTGGCAGTCAGAGGATTACGGATGAGAGAAAAGGATTCAAGCTGTTGGTGGATGCGCTGAACATAATCAAGCAGAATGATGAGACGCTGGCTGCAGGGATAGAGCTTGTAGTGGTGGGTGGCGATTCGGAGAAGGTACAGGATGAAGTCCCATTCAATGTGATACCAGTGTCGTATGTGAGTGACACGAACAAGATGGTGATGCTGTACAACGCTATGGATCTGTATGTTACCCCTTCGCTTCAAGACAATCTGCCAAATACGATAGTAGAATCGATGGCTTGCGGCGTGCCTTGCGTAGGATTCAACGTGGGTGGCATACCTGAGATGATAGATCATAAGGAGAATGGGTATGTGGCGGAGTATAAGAACGCTGACGACTTTGCCAATGGCGTGGTATGGGCTCTGACTTCTGACTATGATGCTCTGTGCAAGAATGCTCGCGAGAAAGCGATTTCGACGTATGGTGAGGAGGCTGTGGCACGCAAATATGTGGAAGTGTATGAAGGTTAGCATTATCACAGTGACATATAATGCTGATGCTACGGTGGAGCGCACGATGAAGAGCGTGGCGATGCAGACGTGTGGCGAGATTGAGCACATCGTGGTGGATGGAGCATCGAAAGATGGGACCTTGGAGATTGTGAGGAGGTATGACGCAAAGGTAGTGTCGGAGCCTGACAAGGGATTGTATGACGCTATGAACAAGGGCATTAGGCTGGCTACTGGCGATTATTTGGTGTTCTTGAATGCTGGCGATAAGCTACATGCTGAGGACACGATAGAGAGAGTGCTGAAGATTGCGGAGAAAGAGGGTATGCCTGGCGTGATATACGGCGATACGAATATAGTGGATGATGCGGGCAAGTTCCTTCATGTGCGCAGATTGAGACCGCCTAAGGTGCTGACTTGGAAGTCGTTCAGAAGCGGCATGCTGGTATGCCATCAGTCATTTTATGTGAGAAGAGACATGGCGCAGGAGTATGACTTACAGTATAGGTTCTCGGCAGATTTCGATTGGTGCATTCGTTGCATGAAGGAGGGAAAGAAGAGAGGCTTGAAGAATGTGCCAGTGATTAGTAACTCTCAACTCTCAACTCTTACAGACTACCTCTCAGAGGGTATGACGACAGCAAATCACAAGGCTTCGCTGAAGGAAAGATTCGGCATAATGGCTAAGCATTATGGATGGCTGAGCACTGTGATGATGCATATTTGGTTTGTTTTCAGGATGATAATAAAGAAATAAGACGCAAAAGTATTAATTAAGTTTAGTTAAGTAATGAAGATTCGTACATCTAAGCCTGAGCTGTTGTACACGCTCAAGAATTACAACAAACAGAAGTTTACCGCCGATCTCATGGCAGGTATCATCGTTGGTATTGTAGCTCTCCCGCTTGCAATCGCATTCGGTATTGCCAGTGGAGTGAGTCCAAAGGAAGGTATCCTCACTGCCATAGTGGCAGGTTTCATCATTTCTGCCTTTGGCGGTAGCCGAGTACAGATAGGCGGTCCAACTGGTGCTTTCATCGTAATCATCAGCGGCATCATCGCTCAGTATGGCATCGAAGGACTTGCTATCGCAACCGTTATGGCTGGTATTTTTCTGATACTGTTAGGCGTATTCAAGCTTGGCACAATCATCAGCTATATTCCTTACCCAATCATCATTGGTTTCACGTCAGGTATTGCGCTCACTATTTTCTCTACCCAAATCAAGGATTTGTTTGGCTTGCAGATAGAGGGTGCTGTGCCTGCCGACTTCATCAATAAGTGGATATGCTACTTTGAGAATTTCAGCACTATAGACCTCGCAACAACGATAGTGGGCGTGGCGAGCGTAGTGATTATCGCTGCTACTCCACTTATCAACAAGAAGATTCCAGGATCACTCGTTGCCATCATCGTGATGACTCTTGCTGGCGTGATTATGGACAGCTATGGCATTCATGTAGAGACAATTGGTGACCGCTTCACTATCGATCCATCCATGCCAGATGCTGTGGTGCCAGAACTCACATGGGAGAAGGCAAAGGGGCTTGTTTCTCCTGCCATCACTATTGCTATTCTCGGCGCTATAGAGTCGTTGCTTTCTGCTACTGTGGCTGACGGTATCATTGGTCACAAGCACAATAGCAATCAGGAACTTATTGGTCAGGGCATAGCAAACATCGTGTCGCCAATCTTTGGTGGCATCCCTGCCACAGGCGCTATCGCACGTACAATGGCAAACATCAGCAATGGTAGCAAGACTCCAGTGGCAGGTATCATCCATGCTGTAGTGCTCTTGCTCATCTTCTTCTTCCTCATGCCTTTGGCAAACTATATCCCAATGGCTTGCTTGGCTGGCGTGCTCGTCATCGTGAGCTACAACATGAGTGGCTGGCGCACTGTGAAGCAGTTGATGCACAACCCTAAGTCTGATATCACTGTGCTTTGGCTCACATTCATCCTCACAGTTGTGTTCGACCTCACCATCGCTATCGAGGTAGGTCTCGTGCTGGCTTGCCTGTTGTGCATGCGCCGCATGGCTGAGACTACTCAAGTGCGTGTGCTCACTGATGAGATTGACCCTGAGGAGGAAACAGACATGGAAGCAGGCAACATTGAGCATCTCGCAATCCCAGAGCATGTGGAGGTTTATGAGATAAATGGTCCTTACTTCTTCGGTATGGCAAACAAGTTTGAGGACTTGATGAACCACATGGAAGAGAAGCCAACTGTGCGCATCATCCGTATGCGCCGCGTGCCTTTCATCGACTCTACTGGTATGCACAACTTGCAGAACCTCATCGAGATGTCGCACAAGAATGGCATCGAGGTTATCCTCTCTGGTGTGAACGATAATGTGCGCAAAGTGTTGGAAAATAACAAGTTTGACAAGCTGCTTGGTGAGAAGAACATCTGTCCGAACATCAATGTAGCTTTGGAAATGGCAAAGAAATGAGACTTGCAATTGTTGGCGGTGGAGCAGCAGGCTTCTTCTTGGCTGTGAATGTCAAGGAGATGGTGCCGGAGTTAGATGTGACTATCTTTGAGAAGCAGCATAAAGTGCTGGCAAAGGTAGAGATATCGGGAGGCGGTAGATGCAACTGCACCAACACATTTGCAGAAATAACTGATCTTAAGCAGGCTTACCCTCGCGGGGCAAGTCTGCTTAAGCGTCTTTTTAAACAGTTTGGTCCGAAGGATGCATACAAATGGTTTGAGGATCACGGCGTGCCACTTGTGGTGCAGGAGGATCAGTGCGTGTTTCCTAAGGCACAGGATAGTCATGCCATCATTGATTGCTTGGTGAATGAGGCAAGGAGGAAGGGAGTGCACTTGCAATTGGGATGCAAGGTGGACAAGCCTGAGGACTTGCTTAGAGAGTATGATTATGTGGCTGTTACAGTAGGTGGCACTCCATCCAAGGAGGGCTGCGTACCTTCGCTGTTCACATTCAACATCAACGATGCTGCCTTGAAGAGCCTTATGGGAACAGTGGTGGAAGGAGCCATAGCAAGCATTCCTGGCACGAAGATGCGTGCTCAAGGTCCGTTGCTCATCACGCATTGGGGAATGAGCGGGCCAGCGATACTGAAGCTGTCCAGCTATGCTGCTCGCTATCTGGCTGAAAACAACTATCAGTCGCCTCTGCTCGTGAACTGGACAGGCGAAACAAATACGGAAGAGGTGCGCTCACACATTATTAATATAATAGAAGGCAATCCTCAGAAACAGATAGACAACGTTCGTACATTCGGCTTGCCAGCTCGCCTGTGGGATTACCTGCTCGCAAAGGCAAGCTTGAAGGGCAAACGCTGTTCCGAATTGGGCAAGAAAGGCGTGAATCGCTTGACGGATCTATTGTCAAACGACACATACACCATAGCAAGCCGTTGCCACTACAAGGACGAGTTTGTTACATGCGGAGGCGTGAGCCTTGATTCGGTGGACAAAAACACACTGGAATCAAAACTCACGCCTCATTTATACTATGCCGGCGAAGTGCTTGACATTGACGGCATAACAGGTGGATTCAATTTTCAAGCAGCTTGGACCACTGCATGGGCAGTGGCAAAGGGGATTTACTTAACGCTCCACTCATAAACGCCGCAAGACTTATCCTTTGGCTGTACGAGTTCAAGCTTCACAGCTGTAGTCTTAACTGGGTCGAAAGATACAGTGCAAGCAACGCCTTTGTCTGTAGGGTAGCCAGATGCGTTCTTCACCTCTTCCCATTCGCCGGCATCGTTCTTGAAGTACATCTTCCACGAATCAGGAACCTTGCAGCCTTGCCAAGGCTGGTCATCGTACCAATAGACTGTGGCAGAGCTTACTGTTGCTGCCTCCTTAAACTCGTAGGCAAGCCACTCTGTTGAGTTTGTCTTTGGCCACCAGTGAGTATATGGGATGCTGCGGTCGTCGCCACCTGCAGGAACGAGGCGGTCATTGATTGCTGAGATGGAAGGCAGACGCTTCTGCGATGCTGACACCTTTGCCTGTGAAGCAAGTGTAGGAGGAAGAGCTGGCTTTGTAGCGTTGAGATCGATAGGGAACCATACGGTCATGTTGCCATTGCCACGGTGAGCCCAAGCGTAGTATGGGATGAGCACGAGACGCTCGTCTTGTGCTGATAGCTTGCCGTTCTCCTCGAACTTGAGTGTTTGAGCATCCGTAGTGAGAGTCTGTACGGTAGTGTTCATGATGTCTTTCTTGCCAAGTGCGAACTTTGGCTCCTGGTTCATGAGCACGCTGAGCACGTTGCAAGTATTGTCTGGCCATTCACCGCAATAGACGATAGGACCACGCTCCACGCTCACCTGACCCTTGTCGGCTGCTACGTTGCCATGAGCGCGCACCACGCGAGGCTCCATGTCGAAGTGTACTTCAACTTTGTCACCTTTCTTCCAGTTGCGGTCGATGACAAAGTAGCCCTGCTTCAGTTCGCTCTTTACTTCTTGACCATTGACCCTTACTGAATAGCCAAGATGCTTGCCATCTGCATAGTAGTATAGGTTGCTTGGCACCACTTCACCCTTCACCCAACCTGGGATGCGGATGTTGAGAGCATACTTGCCAGCACCGTTGTTGATCTTCATTGTCACGTCGCCATCCCAAGGATAGTTTGTAATCTGTTCAAGCTGTACGTTCTTGCTTCCGACCTTCACGTTCACTGTGTTGCTGTTGAAGAGATTGATGTACAAGCTATTATCCTTCACTGCATAGATATACTGAGGGAGAGAAGGGATGAAGCGAGCTGCATTCGAAGGACAGCATGCGCAACCGAACCACTCAGAGCGTGAGTGCTGACCCATCGACTGAAGTGGATTAGGATAGAAGAACTTGCCACCGTCGATTGAGATGCCTGAGATGACGCCGTTGTAGAGTGAACGCTCGAGGGCATCATAGTACTTTGATTCTCCGTGAAGGAGGAAGAGGCGATAGTTGAGATAAACCTGTGCGATGGCAGCGCAAGTCTCGCAGTAAGCAGACATGTTAGGAAGCTCATAGTTCTTGCCGAATGCTTCACCGCTTGCAGTAGCGCCCACACCACCAGTGATGTAGTACTTCTTGCCTACGATGTTCTCCCAGATGCGGTCGATAGCATCGATGTATTCCTTGTCGCCTGTGAGAGCTGCTACGTCAGCCATACCTGCGTACATATAGCCTGCACGAACAGCGTGACCAACAGCCTCATCCTGGTCGAGAACAGGCTTGTGGCTCTGCGAGTAGTCAGTCTTAATGGTTGTCTTTCCACGCTCTTCAAGGAAGAACTTAGCCTGCTCCAGATACTTCTTGTCGCCAGTAGCGATGTAGAGTTTTGCCAATCCCATCTCAGCAATCTGGTGACCTGGCACTACGCATGCCTGACCTGGCTTCTTGCCCACCTCACGGCAAACGCAGTCAGCGTATTTGATTGCCACGTTGAGGAAGTTCTTCTTGCCTGTGGCTACATAGTGTGCCACGGCAGCCTCACAGAGGTGACCGAGGTTGTAGAACTCGTGAGAGAGGTCTTCCACCTTGCTCCAGCGAGTAGGACCAGCCCACTGGTGTGGGTGCTGAGGATTCTGAGTGCGTGAAGTGTAGAGATAGCCGTCTGGCTCCTGACCTGAGGCGATGACTGCCACTACGCTGTCAACATATCGGTCGAGACGACCACCCTTGAACTTTGCATTAGGGTAAGTCTGGAGCAAATAGCTTGCACCCTCTATTGTCTTGTAAGGGTCGGTATCGTCGAATGAGTACGTGCTTGGGTCGATAGTGAACACCTTGCTTGGATCCTTAAGATGCTCAGCAGCGTTGCTGAAGTTGGTGTAGCGACCTGTCTCTTCGCACTTAGAGAATGCGAGAGGAATAGTCACGTCCTGACTTGCCTGAAGACGCTGTCCCCAGAAAGTGTTCTGCGCAACCTTCACTTTCGTGAAAGGCACCTGAGTGATTGGGTAGCCACCATTCTTGTCCTGGGCTACCGCGCCGACAGTCATTGCTGCCGCCATTGCTAATGCAAATAGTTTTTTCATCAATATAGGTTTTAATATGTGTGATTGATTTATTTCTTTGCAAAGATAGGAAAATTAAAGATAGTAACGAAGAAAAAATACGGAAAAGTACGATTGTGCTATGAAAAAGAATTATTGTTGCATTTTTATATTCGTTATCTGCAGTAGCGTGTTTGTTGACATATTTTTGTATAATGCCCTTTTTTGATAGACAAAATGTTGTTTTTATCGCTTTTCTTTTGTCAGTTTGACAAAATGTTGCTAACTTTGCAGTCATAAATGTGAGAAATGATATAACAATAAACGAATTATAAGCTTATGGCAGAAGAATTGGAAGTAAAGGAACTCGCCGACGTGGCGGTTCGCTTTTCAGGTGACTCTGGCGACGGTATGCAGCTTGCCGGAAACATCTTCTCTACAGTGTCAGCCACTGTAGGCAACAGTATCAGTACTTTCCCTGACTATCCAGCTGATATCCGTGCCCCACAGGGTTCGCTTACTGGCGTGTCTGGTTTCCAGGTTCATATCGGCGCTGAGCAGGTTTACACTCCTGGCGACAAGTGCGACGTGCTTGTGGCAATGAATGCTGCAGCACTCAAGACTCAATACAAGTATGCTAAGCCAGGCGCTGCCATCATTATCGATACAGACTCATTCAAGGCTGCCGACCTCAAGAAGGCTGCTTTCCAAACAGAGGATTACCTTGGCGAGATGGGCATCGACCCAGACCGCGTCATCGCTTGCCCTATCACTCAGATGGTGAAGGACTGCCTTGCAGACACAGGCATGGATCCAAAGGCAATGCTCAAGTGCCGCAATATGTTCGCTCTTGGCCTCGTGTGCTGGCTCTTCGACCGCGACCTCAGCATCGCATTCAACTTCCTCAAGGAGAAGTTTGCAAAGAAGGCTGGCGTAGCTGAAGCTAACATCAAGGTTATCCAGGCTGGCTATGACTATGGACACAACACTCACTCAAGTGTTGCCAACGTATATAGAATTGAGACTAAGAACAAGGTGCCAGGACGATACATGGACATCACAGGCAACAAGGCTACTGCCTACGGCTTCATCGCAGCAGCAGAGAAGGCTGGCTTGAAGCTCTACCTCGGTTCTTACCCTATCACTCCTGCCACTGACGTGCTCCATGAGCTCTCAAAGCATAAGAGCCTTGGCGTGACAACAGTTCAGTGCGAGGATGAGATTGCTGGTTGCGCATCTTCTGTAGGTGCTTCATTCGCAGGTGCTCTCGCTGTCACTTCTACTTCAGGCCCTGGCATCTGCTTGAAGAGCGAGGCTATGAACCTTGCTGTTATCATGGAGCTCCCACTCGTAGTGCTCGACGTTCAGCGCGGCGGTCCAGCTACAGGTCTTCCAACTAAGTCTGAACAGACAGACCTCCTTCAGGCTCTCTTCGGCAGAAATGGTGAAAGCCCAATGCCTGTTATTGCTGCTACAAGCCCAACTGACTGCTTCGAGGCAGCATACGCAGCTTCAAAGATGGCTCTCGAACACATGACTCCAGTCATCCTCATGACAGACGCTTACATTGCTAACGGTTCGGGTGCATTCAAGCTTCCTAACCTTGCTGATTATCCAGCTATCAACCCTCCATACGTTCCTGAGGACATGAAGGGTACATGGACTCCATACATGCGTGCTGAGAATGGCACTCGCTACTGGGCAGTGCCTGGTCGTCAGGGCTTCGAGCACATCCTCGGTGGTCTTGAGAAGGACGACAAGACTGGCGCTATCTCTACTAACCCAGAGAACCACGACCTCATGACTCGTAAGCGTCAAGCTAAGATCGACGCTATTCCAGTGCCAGATCTTGAGGTACTTGGCGATGCAGATGACGCAGAACTCCTCATTGTTGGTTTCGGTGGCACATACGGTCATCTCCACGCAGCAATGGACGAGATGCGAGCTGCTGGCAAGAAGGTTGCTATGGCACAGTTCAAGTTCATCAACCCTCTGCCAAAGAATGCTGCTGAGGTGCTCAAGAAGTATCCAAAGGTGGTTGTTGCAGAACAGAACATGGGTCAGCTTGCAGGCTGGCTCCGCATGAAGGTTGACGGATTCTGCCCTGAACAGTACAACGAGGTGAAGGGTCAGCCATTCGTAGTTGCTGAACTCATTGAGGCATTCAACGCTATTATTAACAAGTAAAAAGAAAGGACACTAAAATATGAGCTTTACTGCTAATGATTTTAAGAAAGGACAGCCACGTTGGTGTCCTGGATGTGGAGACCACTTCTTCCTCGCATCTCTCCATAAGGCAATGGCTGAGATTGGCGTAAACCCTTGGGACACAGCCGTTATCTCTGGTATCGGTTGCTCATCGCGCCTTCCTCACTATATGGCAACTTACGGCATGAACACTATTCACGGTCGTGCTGCAGCTATCGCTACAGGAGCTAAGGTTGCTAACCCAGACCTCACTGTATGGCAGGTATCTGGCGATGGCGACGGCCTTGCTATCGGTGGCAACCACTTCATCCACGCTAACCGCCGTAACATAAACCTCAACATGATCCTCCTCAACAACCGCATCTACGGTCTCACAAAGGGTCAGTACTCACCAACTTCTCCACGCGGCTTCGTCAGCAAGTCTTCTCCTTACGGAACAGTAGAGGATCCATTCCGTCCAGCAGAGCTCTGCTTCGGCGCTCGCGGTCACTTCTTCGCACGTGCCGTTGCCACTGATGCTCCTGGCACAGTAGAGATTCTGAAGGCAGCTTACCAGCACAAGGGTGCTGCAGTGTGTGAGATTCTCCAGAACTGCGTCATCTTCAACAACGGCACTCACGATGCTGTATACAGCAAGGAAGGACGTGCAGAGAACGCTATCTACCTCAAGCATGGCGAGAAGATGCTTTTCGGTGCTAACAACGAATACGGCATCGTTCAGGAAGGCTTCGGCGTGAAGGCTGTTAAGCTTGGTGAAGATGGCTACACAGAGGCAGACGTGCTCGTACACGATGCTAAGTGCGAGGACAACACTCTCCAGCTCAAGCTTGCTGAGCTGGAGTGGCCTGTAGCTCTCGGCGTTATTCGCGACGTTGATGCTCCTACTTACGACGATTGCGTTTCGGCTCAGATTGAGGAAGTAAAGGCTGCTAAGAAGTATCACAACTTCGCTGAGCTCCTCGAGACAAACGACATTTGGGAGGTGAAATAATCTCCTACCAACATACAGCATACAGCAACAAGCGATGTAAATCCCCCCGATTTACATCGCTTGTTTTGTATGCCCACAACGAAAACGGGGCAAAAGCATTGCCTCGTGCGACAAAGCTTTTGGCTCGTGCGACAAAAGCCTTGATTCATTAGCCATAAGTTTTGGTTTGTTAATCCGTTCCGCATTCTGTTGCGGAGAAAAAAGCTTTGCAACAGATTACGGAACGCAGTACAAAAGATTGTGAGCACATCTTTTGTACTTCTATATAACAAGAGTTATTACCCGCCTTTGTTGAGGGAATCTCAAGTTGACTGCAAAATTACGAAAATTTTCACACACATAGTGTGCAGGAATTTACCGAATTAGTAAAAAAATACCCCCGGTGATGCAAGTATAGCTATTATTTATATGCCTCTTACATCTACCGCAAACAGTTGGAGAAAGCTGATAATCTAAACTCTATATAGTTACTTAAAATACAGTATGCCATACGCACACAGCGCATGGCATACTGCAAGAAGAATATGTGAGAGAGGGATTATCTGTCTTTGTACATCGACTCGTAGTACTTCTCGTACTCACCGCTGGTGATGTTGTCCATCCATGCCTCATTCTCGAGATACCACTTGACTGTCTTCTCGATACCTTCCTCGAACTGGAGGGATGGTTCCCAGCCGAGCTCCTTCTGGAGCTTGGTAGAGTCGATGGCGTAGCGGGCATCGTGGCCGAGGCGGTCGGTTACGTAAGTGATGAGGTCGAGGTCAGCATCCTCTGGACGACCAAGAAGGCGGTCAACAGTCTTGATGACAGTCTTTATGATGTCAATGTTCTTCCATTCGTTGAAGCCGCCAATGTTGTAAGTTTCAGCTATTGTGCCATTGTGGAAGATAACGTCGATGGCACGAGCATGGTCAACCACATAAAGCCAGTCGCGCACGTTCTCACCCTTGCCATACACAGGAAGTGGCTTGCGGTGGCGGATATTGTTGATGAAGAGTGGTATGAGCTTCTCTGGGAACTGGAATGGGCCATAGTTGTTTGAGCAGTTGGTCACGATGGTTGGCATTCCGTAAGTGTCGTGGAACGCACGGACAAAGTGGTCAGACGATGCCTTTGAAGCAGAGTATGGAGAGTGTGGATTGTACTTAGTAGTCTCGTAGAAGAAATCCTTGCCGTAAGCCAAGTGGCGCTCAGAAGAGCTCGCTGTTGTTGTGAAAGGAGGCTCAATGCCTTCTGGATTTGTCATTTCGAGAGCACCATACACTTCATCGGTTGAGATATGGTAGAAGCGCTTGCCTTCGTACTTCTCTGGGAGCGACTCCCAGTAGAGTTTTGCCGCCTGCAGCAGCGAAAGAGTGCCCATCACATTTGTACGTGCGAAAGTGAATGGATCCTTGATGGAACGATCCACATGGCTCTCGGCAGCAAGATGGATGATTCCATCTATCTTCTCGTCCTGCATCAGCTTGTAGAACGCATCGAAGTCGCAGATGTCCATCTTCACGAACTTATAGTTAGGCTTATCCTCCACATCCTTCAGGTTAGCCAGGTTGCCAGCGTATGTGAGCTTGTCGAGGTTGATGATATTGTACTCCGGGTACTTATTCACGAAGAGACGTACCACATGGCTGCCAATGAAGCCAGCGCCACCAGTAATGACAATGTTGCGTTTGAAACTCATAATAACTATTCCTTTTTTTATTTCGCCACAAAGTTACATCTATATTCTGAATTGACAAAAAAAGAAGAAGAAAAAGAGCAGGCATCAGGCTTTTCATGCTTCTGCAAGCATCAAAATGATGACATAGTGACTTTCATCTTTTCAGAAAATTACTTCAGGGCATCAAATCCTTCGCCATACACGCCAGTTGCCTTGGTCTGTGATATAAAGGCAGTTGGGTCTATCGCCTTGACGAGACGGAAGAGAGCTACTGACTGATTCTTCTTTGCCACAACCATGAGCACGCTGACGGGCTGTCCGCTGTAGCCGCCTGTGCCTGGAAGCAGAGTGGCAGAGCGATCCATCTCTTCTATGATACCTTTGCAAATCTCGTCGGGATTTTTGGTGATGATGAAGAACTGAACGGATTGCTGCACGTAGTTCATCACATAGTCGAGCACCATGTTGCACACAAACATCTCGGAGAAGCCGAAGACGATGCGGCGCCAGTCGTGGAAGACGAAATAGCATGAGCTGACGATGATGATGTCAAGGTATAGGAGTATGCGGCCAAGGCTTATGTTCTTGTATTTGTTCACCATAGCAGCGATGATGTCAACGCCGCCTGTGGACCCCTGATGGATGAAGCACTGCGCAAGTCCAAGTCCGCAGAGCGAGGCTCCGATGATGACCGCCATGAAGTCTTGATCCTCGCCAAGGAAGCGAGGCAGCTTGGTGACTCCTTCGCCAGCTGCCGAGAGCAATATTCGCTGCATTGCCCACAGGAAGAATGTGAGCATTAGAACTGCATAGATTGTCTTGATGCAGAACTTGATGCCGAGCACCTTGACGGCTGCAATGAGAAGAAGCGCGTTCATCACTAAGTAAGTGTTTTGCATCTCTAACCCTGTCACGTAGTAAATCAATGCTGATACGCCAGTCAGACCTCCTGAGGAAATCTCGTATGGAAGCAGGAATGCAGTCCAACCGAAAGCATAAAGCAGCAATCCCAAAGTGATGAACACATAGTCCAGCACTTCGTTTTTCAAATCTACTTTAATCATAAAAGTGTTTTTTCGTTATTTTGATGCAAAGTTAGGTGTTTTTTTGATAATAGCATTGAAAAGTTGAATATATTGAAAAAATACATTATCTTTGCAACGATTATACACTTCAATTCAATTAAAAAAGATGAGAGTATTGAACATTTCGGAAGGAACAAGCGTGGATGGTCCTGGATTGCGTACTTCCATATACTTTGCAGGATGTGCGCACAAGTGCGAGGGGTGTCACAACCCGCAATCGTGGGACGCAGATGGCGGCAGGGAGATGACAGAAGATGAGCTGCTGGATGTGATTGAGTATAATGACTTTCCTGTGACTTTTTCTGGTGGCGACCCACTGTTCCAGCTTGAGGCACTCACTCATTTCAGCGAGAGACTGAAGAGGGAGCAAGGACGCAACATCTGGTGCTATACGGGATTCTTGTGGGAGGACATTGTGAACAAGCCAGAGTATCGTGCGCTGCTGGAGTGGATAGATGTGCTTGTGGATGGCCCTTTCGTTCTGGCGCAGCGTGACATCTCGCTTTTGTTCAAGGGTAGTGCTAACCAACGCCTGATAGATGTCAAGGCATCGCTGGCGAGGGGTGAGGTGGTGGAATATTTACCTAATACAAAACAATAACTAACAATGAAAATCAAGCATTTATTCAGTGCAGCCCTGTTGGCTGCTTCTGCATTGCCTATCAGTGCGCAGATTGTGACTGTGCATGCCGACAAGTCGGGCAACGTTATCCCAAAGGAGATCTATGGTCAGTTTGCGGAGCATCTTGGTACTTGCATCTATGGCGGTTTGTGGGTAGGCGAAAACTCTTCCATCCCAAATCAGAATGGCTACCGCACAGATGTGCTCAATGCGCTGAAGGAGCTCAAGGTGCCTGTGCTTCGTTGGCCAGGCGGTTGTTTTGCCGACGAGTATCACTGGCGCGATGGCATTGGTCCTAAGTCGGAGCGACCAAAGATGGTGAACAACAACTGGGGCGGCACTGTGGAGGACAACTCTTTTGGTACGCATGAGTTCTTTAATCTCTGCGAGCTGATTGGCGCACAGCCATACCTGAGCGGCAACGTGGGCAGCGGCACAGTGGAGGAGATGGCTAAGTGGGTGGAATACATCACCAGCGATGGCGATAGCCCAATGGCAAATCTGCGCAGAAAGAACGGCAGGGAAAAGTCTTGGAACCTGAAGTATCTTGGCGTGGGCAACGAGTCGTGGGGATGCGGCGGCAGCATGCGTCCTGAGTACTATGCAGACCTCTTCCGCCGCTATGGCACATATTGCCGCGACTATGATGGCCATCATCTCTACAAGATTGCTTCGGGCGCAAGCGACTACGACTACGACTGGACACGCATCCTGCTCGAGCGCGCCAAAGGCAACATGGCTGGCATCTCTCTCCACTACTACACAGTGTGGGGCTGGAACGGCTCTAAGCACAGCGCCACAAAATTTGACAAGGGTGAGTACTACTGGACAATCGGCAAGTGCCGCGAGATAGAGAGCGTGCTCAAGAAGCACATCGAAATCATGGATGAGCTCGACCCAGAAAACAAGGTTGACCTCTTGCTCGACGAGTGGGGCACTTGGTGGGACGAGGAGCCAGGCACTGTGAGAGGCCACCTCTTCCAGCAGAACACTATGCGCGACGCTATCGTGGCTTCTACTTCGCTCGACATTTTCCACAAATACACACGTCGCTTGAAGATGGCAAACATTGCCCAAATTGTGAATGTGCTCCAGTCGATGATTCTCACAAAAAACGAGAAGATGGTTCTCACTCCTACATACCACGTGTTCAAGATGTACTCAGTGCATCAGGATGCTACAAACATCCCTGTGGATGTGCAGTGCGACGTGATGGAAGTGGGCAAGACTATGCGTCACTTTGCAGAGGAGAAGCTCCCTGTAGTAAGTGCAACAGCATCGAAGGATAAGAATGGCGTGATCCACATCTCACTCACTAACGTGAGCATAGACAAGGAACAGGAAGTGACAATCAACCTCGATGGCACCAAGGCAACTAAAGCTTCAGGCACTATCCTCACATCAGCCAAGATTGACGACATGAACACATTCGACAATCCTGACGTCGTGAAGCCTGCCGACTTCAAGGATGTGAAGTTCAACAAGGGCGTGATGAAAGTGAATATGCCAAAGGGCTCTATCGTGACGCTCACGCTTCAGTAATCTGCGTCACTGCATATACAAAAAAAGCGGAAGGATGACTTGTTGGTCTCCTTCCGCTTTTCTATTATCTTATCTGTTTCGCCAAGAGCTCAGAACTTCAAATCGACAGAGAAACGCAAGCCATTTTTCTTCACCTTGCCTTCTCCTGGTATCTCGTGCGTGTCATTGTATGTAAGGCGACGGACATACTGCACAGTAAGGATCTTGAATATATTGCACAGACCGACTGACATTTCCATGTATGGCTTGCTGCCCATCACAAAGGAGGTGTATTCGCCATCGCGCATAGGGAAGCGAAGCAGGTCGTTGTCATTGGTGCTGACAAATGGGTTGTTCTTGTCAGACAGTCCGCCATACAGCATCTTGAAGCTAATGAATTCACGCAGCTTCATTTTGTTCACCAATGGCAGACGGTTCAGCAATTTACCGTCAAAACTCCAAAACAGGAACAAGGTAGCATACTTGTCGTTAAGAAACTCCATGCTGTGCAGCATATTGAATGACAAGGAATTGGATTGAACGAAATATGATGTGCTTGTGTGCGGTATGAACAGCATTGGGAATGCTACTTTGTTCCATTGGTAGCCTCCCTTCAGCGACATTTCCATATAGCCGAACGCAGATGGCAGCCAGAACTTCTTGTAGATGCTCGCTTCTGTCATATTGTAGTCGTACTGACCTCCCAGCACACCGTTCAAGCCAATAGTGTGCTCAAGCCTGAACACTGGCGCTTCGTCGTTGATAGACAATCGCTTCTGCTTATTGTTCACGTATGCTTCGCGTGGAGCAAATCGTATGCCGACCTTGGCATCAGTGGTTTTGATGGACGAGAGCAGAGTGCCATCCACATTGTGCTGGTACTTCAATTCGCCTGCTGGGGAGAACTTGGAGTTGTCGAGGCCGATTGAGAATGTGAAATAGTTGCGTGTCTCGCAAATGTAGCCGAGCTTGATGTTGTTCACATACATCATCTGATCTACCTTGCTCACCTTGAAGGAGTTGAGTACATCATCATTGGACCTGCCTCTGTATTTATCTATTGGAGACATGTCGTCATACATATAGCTCATGCTAATAGAATGCCGAGGAAACTCATGAGCCATGTATTTCTTCTTGTTGAAGGAGTACTCACCCTCGACAAGGTATTTCATTTGCTTGTCCTTAGTGCCATAAGCTGCATAGCCACGCAGGAAGAGGTGAGGCGACAGATTGGCTGTGGTTTGCAGCGGCAGCTTGAATCGCCATCCATCAATGTAATTGTTGGAGATGATGGAGTTGAACGGGATCAAATCCAGCTTGTTAGGGCGCGAAGTAAGCTCAAGCGAGTTCTCCACCAATGCGGCAAGAAGGAATTTGCCTAAGCCGCCTATCTTCTTCGACATTCTGTCAACAGACATTCCAAGATTGCTTTCCGTTTGGGACAGTTCTCTTGGACGAACAGAAGCCCAGTATGCTGTGTCTTTCTGCTCTGCATCGGGCTTCACGTATTCAGACAATGAGTACTTGAATGCATTTTTGTCAGTGATGGCATCGAAGCTGTAGTTGCTGTAGGTGGTGTTGCGCTGGCACATCATCTTCAACGTGCCATAGAAACCGCTCACTTCTACTATCATATCATCGCTTTTCAGCACTCTTTCGCCTGTGGGCAAAGTGGCAAAATCCTGCATCACCAGCATATTGTCCACATAGTTCACACCAGAGTTGTTGGGAATGTTGATCACAGCGCGTTTCACTTGATTCTTGTCATCGTCGGTGACAAAAAGATGGCCCGCAAAGCCAAAGTCCTGGGTGTTGTTGGGCAGGAATACTACGTCAATACATCTCTCACCTTCCACCACTATCGTGTCCTGAATGTAATAATGGTAAAAGCCTATTGCCTCCGAAGTGGAAATAGGGCTGATGAAAGGATGCTGAAGCACTCTGACGTTGTCTTTGTATATGTTCACATCGGTGAAGATGTCTTTGGTGAAATCTGCAAACATGTCTCCCGACGAAAGCATTGACTGAAAACCATCGCTTCGCTTTGCATTCACAATGACCTTGCTTGTGTTGGTGCTCCTGCGATAGTTCTCTTCTGACACAGTTTCGTCAACCATGATGGGCAATATCAGCTTGCCTGTCTCTGGGCAAACCTCAGCCAGCGGACTCTTCTCGACATCATTGTATGAGAGCGTGAGTTTCTCATATTTATCAAAATGATAGAAATCCTTTTCCTTGATGTCGCTGAGATGCTTGTTGGCAATGACTCGGCGCATCAAGTCCACAGCAGGATTGTCCTTGCGCTTGTATTTCACCTTCGACTTCTTCACCACCACCTCGCTGAGCAGCACATCGTCAGAATACATTTTTATGACAGAGTGCATCACCTTGTACGAGTGGTTCACTGTCACCGTCACAGACTTGTACCCTAAGCACGACACCTCCATCTTCTTATTCTTCGGATCCATCTGCAGCACGAACTTGCCCTCAGCATCAGTAGAAGTGCCTATGCCAGTGCCTATGTACTTTGCTGCCGCATACTCAATAGGCTCCCCTGTGGCAGCGTCAACGACAGTGCCATAAAACTGCGCCTTGGCAATTATTGCCAAAGTTAACAGCACAAGAATTATTGAGTAGCGGCGCATCAAATCTCTGCCTTTCAACTCGCCGTTTTGAGTACAAAACTGAAAAAACATGGTACAAAGTTACTATGTTATAGCATATTTTCCAAACATTTCCTCTTTTTTCTTTTTTATCGAGAACATAATGAGTGGTCATCCACTCAATTCTCATAGCTGCATTGCAAAGATTAGTGGCTTTTTTTACTCTTTTACACATTATATATAGTAAAAAAAAGAAGTGGAAGTGAAAATTAGTGTCATTTTATATATATGGAATGTTTTTTTTACCTACTTTTGTACCCAAAATTAAAGAAAAACCTATGCAAAAGAATTTGGTAATAGTCGAGTCTCCTGCAAAAGCAAAGACTTTGGAGAAGTTTCTCGGCAAGGAATACAAGGTTATGTCCAGCTACGGACACATCCGCGATTTGAAGAAGAAGGAGATGAGTGTCAACTTGGACGATTTCTCTCCTAAATACGAGATTCCTGAAGACAAGGAATCGGTAGTGAAGGAACTGAAAGCACAGGCAAGCAAAGCAGAAACAGTATGGCTGGCTTCCGATGAGGACCGCGAGGGAGAAGCAATCA
The DNA here is from genome assembly GCA_045600665.1 of Bacteroidaceae bacterium. Lineage (GTDB taxonomy): Bacteria > Bacteroidota > Bacteroidia > Bacteroidales > Bacteroidaceae > Minthosoma. The sequence goes on along the minus strand of JAZRYI010000103.1, from coordinate 30,481 downwards.
GTTGGCATCTCAGCCAAGTGTTAGGACTTGATCCCAAGGCGGCAAAAAGAATCGTGTTTCACGAAATCACCAAGACAGCGATCTTGGAGGCAATAGAGAATCCTCGCACTATAGATATGGGACTTGTAAATGCGCAGCAAGCGCGTCGCGTGCTTGACCGCGTAGTGGGCTTCAAGCTTTCGCCAGTGCTTTGGAAGAAACTGAAGCCAAGCCTCTCGGCAGGTCGCGTGCAGAGCGTAGCCGTACGACTCATAGTGGAGAGAGAGAAAGAGATTGAAGGTTTCCAGAGCGAGTCGAGCTATAAGGTCAGTGCAGATTTCCTCGTTCCTGCAAAGGACGAGAAAGGTGAGGACACAATATTCACGCTTCATTCCACTCTCAACCAGGGTTTCAAAACTCAGGAAGAGGCAGAGGCATTCCTTGAGCAGTGCAAGAACAAGAAGTTCAGCATCACTGACATTCAGACCAAGCCAATGAAGAAGTTCCCTGCACCGCCTTTCACCACATCCACGCTCCAGCAGGAAGCAGCACGAAAGCTTGGCTTCACTGTGGCACAGACAATGATGGTGGCTCAGCACCTGTACGAATCTGGTCACATTACATACATGCGAACAGACTCCGTCAACCTTTCTTCATTGTGCATCAACACAACAAAAGAGGAAATCATCAGCCGTCTTGGCGATAAGTACAGCCATCCGCGCCAGTTCCACACTAACGCAAAGGGAGCACAGGAGGCACACGAAGCTATACGCCCTACATACATCAGCAATCACGAGATTGAAGGCACGAGCCAGGAACGCAAGCTCTACGACCTGATTTGGAAGCGCACCGTAGCTTGCCAGATGGCAGAGGCAGAGACAGAGAAGACAACTATCTCTATCAATGCAAACGACACTGAGGAATATGTGTTTAGTGCAACAGGCGAAGTTGTCACTTTCGACGGTTTCCTCCGTGTGTATCGCGAGTCATTCGACGATGATGTACAACAAGAGGAAGCCTCAGAAGGCATCCTTCCTCCAATGAATGTGGGCGAGACTTTGGAGATGAAAGAGATTGTGGCAACAGAGCGCTACACACAGCATCCTCTCCGCTACACGGAGGCAAGCCTCGTGAAGAAACTCGAGGAACTTGGCATCGGTCGCCCATCTACATACGCTCCTACCATCTCTACCATCCAACAGCGTGAGTATGTAGAAAAAGGTGATAAGAAAGGCGAGGAGCACACGTACAACATTCTGAAGCTCGCTTCGGGCAAGATAAAGAAGAGCAGCAAGAAGGAAGTGTTTGGCAATGAGAAGGGCAAACTTATCCCAACAGATATTGGCACAGTAGTAAACGATTTCCTGATTCAGTATTTCCCTGACATCATCGACTACAACTTCACTGCAAGCGTGGAGAAGGACTTTGACGAAATAGCAGAGGGCCGCGAGAATTGGCAGCAGATGATGAAGGACTTCTACGGCAAGTTCGAGCCAATGATTGATGCCACGATGCAGGAGAAGCATGAGCACAAGGTGGGTGAGCGCGTGCTGGGCGAAGAGCCAGGCACAGGCAAGCCTGTGAGCGTGAAGATTGGTCGCTTCGGTCCTATGGTGCAGATTGGCGTAGCCAGCGAAGACGAGAAGCCACGTTTCGCGCAACTGAAGAAGGGGCAAAGCATACAGACGCTCACTCTGGAAGAGGCACTTGAGCTTTTCAAGCTGCCACGCACTTTGGGCGAGTTCGAAGGCGAGACTGTGTCGGTAGGCACAGGCCGTTTCGGTCCATACGTGCTTCACGCAAAGAAATACGTGTCAATTCCAAAGGAGATTGATCCTATGGAGATTGACATAGAAACAGCAATCCAGCTCATTGAAGACAAGCGCAAGGGTGATGCAGCTGCACACTTGAAGCATTTTGAGGAAGATACGGAGCTTGAGGTGATGAATGGCCGCTTTGGCCCTTACTTGAAGTATAAGGGTGCGAACTACAAATTGCCAAAGGCACTCGCTGCCGAACCAACAGCACTCACTTACGAACAGTGTATGGAACTCATCAATAATCCTCAGCCAGCAGTGAAAACCACAAGCAGAGGCAGACGCAAGTAATATGACAAGAATAATCCTTATCGGCTATATGGGAGCAGGCAAGACCACCATCGGCAAGGCTTTGGCGCGCGAGATGGGGCTTGAGTTCTACGATCTCGACTGGTACATCGAGAACCGATTCCAGAAAAAGATTCCTGAGATATTCGCAGAAAGAGGCGAAGAGGGATTCCGCGAGATAGAGAAGAAAATGCTGCATGAGGTGGCAGAGTTTGAGAACGTCATCATCTCTTGTGGCGGCGGTACTCCATGCTTCTTCGACAACATGGACTATATGAATCAGCAAGGCGACACCATCTATCTCAATGCTGCGCCAGCGGTGCTGAAAGAGCACTTGCTGATGGGCAAGAGCCAGCGCCCGCTCATCCAAGGCAAGTCGCCAGAGGAACTGGAGGCGTTCATACACACATCACTGCAGTCTCGCCTGCCTTTCTACACGAAGGCAAAGCACTCAATAGACATTGATGTAATACACACAAAGGAAGAAATACTAAACTACGTAAAACTGATAAATGAAAAAATGGCGAATTGAGGACTCTGAGGAGCTCTACAATATCAAAGGATGGGGTGTCAACTACTTTGGCATCAATGAAAAAGGAAACGTGTACGTGAGTCCGAAGAAGAATGGCATTCACGTGGACTTGAAGGAGGTGGTGGACCAGCTTGCTGCAAGCCATGTCACAGCTCCTGTGCTGTTGCGCTTCCCTGACATCCTTGACAATCGCATTGAGAAGACAGATGAATGCTTCCGCAAGGCAAGCAAGGAATACAACTACCAGGCAGAGCATTTCATCATTTTTCCTATCAAGGTGAATCAGATGCGCCCTGTGGTTGAAGAGATCATCAGCCACGGCAAGCGCTACAACCTCGGTCTTGAGGCTGGTTCCAAGCCAGAGCTGCACGCTGTGCTCGCTACCAACATGGACAGCGATAGCCTTATCATTTGCAATGGCCATAAGGACCAGAACTTCATCGAGCTTGCGCTTCTCGCTCAGAAAATGGGCAAGCGAGTGTTCCTCGTTGTGGAGAAATTGCCAGAAATGAAGATTATTGCAGAGACAGCAGAGAAGCTGGGCGTGCGTCCTAACCTCGGCATCCGCATCAAGCTCGCCAGCAGCGGTGCAGGCAAGTGGGAGGAGAGCGGTGGTGATGCATCAAAGTTCGGTCTCAACAGTTCCGAACTTCTCATAGCATTGCAGATGCTCGATGAGATGGGCATGCGCGATTGCCTCAAGCTTATCCACTTCCATATCGGTAGCCAGATCACGAAGATTCGTCGCATCAGCACTGCGCTGAGAGAGGCAGCTCAGTTCTACGTGCAGCTGCATCAGATGGGATTCCCAATACAGTTCGTTGACTGCGGTGGCGGACTTGGCGTGGACTATGACGGCACACGCTCCAGCAATCGCGAAAGCTCTGTGAACTATAGTATCCAGGAGTATGTGAACGACTGCGTGTGGACTCTCGTGGAGGCATCCAACCAAAATGGCATCCCTCATCCTAACATCATCACCGAGGGCGGTCGCTCATTGGCAGCGCATCACTCCGTACTCATTCTCGATGTGATGGAGAGCGTTTCCGCTCCGCAAATGCCAGAGGATTTCCAGCCTCAGCCAGAGGATCACAAGCTTGTGCACGATCTCACGGAGATATGGGACAAGCTCTCAGGACGCTCGCTTCTTGAGGACTGGCACGACGCTGAGGACATCCGCGAAGAGGCTCTCGACCTCTTCCGCCACGGCATCATCGATCTCAAGACACGTGCTCAAATAGAGTCGCTATATTGGGCTATCAGTCACGAAGTGGCAGAGCTTGCACATCATCAGAAGCATGTGCCTGACGAGCTTCGCAAACTTGACAAGCAGATGGCGGATAAATACTTCTGCAACTTCTCTCTCTTCCAGAGCATGCCCGACTCTTGGGGCATAGACCAGCTGTTCCCAATCATGCCAATCTCGCGTCTTGCCGAGCAGCCTACGCGCAGCGCACAGCTTCAAGACATCACTTGCGATAGCGATGGCAAGATCACAGCATACGTCAATGGCAGCCAGCAGACAAGCTATATACCTCTCCACACTCTAAAGTCAGGAGAACACTACCACATCGGCGTATTCCTTGTAGGTGCATACCAGGAGATTCTTGGCAATATGCACAACCTGTTCGGCGACACAAACGCTGTCCACATTTCTGTGGACGGAGACAGCTATAGTATCGACAAAGTGATTGACGGCGAGACAGTAGCAGACGTGCTTGAGTATGTGCAATATGACCCTAAGAAGCTTGTTCGCAGACTTGAGATTTGGGTTAGCAAAGCCATCAAGGACAATAAAATTACCGAAGCTGAAGGCAAAGAGTTCATTTCCAACTATCGTGCCGGCCTTTATGGCTACACTTACTTGGAATAACAAAAAAAAGTGACATAAACAAAAAAGCTTGCAACGATCGTTGCAAGCTTTTTTGTTTATTGTCCTAAAACTTGTTTAGCAAATTCCTTTGAGATGCTATTGTTGTAGCTCTGACATACCTCAGCGGCAAGTGTTTGTCCAGCCTCAACAATGCTGTCCCAAACTTCGTATGGGAGCGTTACGAGGGATTTACGCAGCACGCCGTTCTTCATTATTCCGTAGAGGCAACCAGCATTGAAGTTGTCGCCTGCACCGATGGTGGAGATGGTTTGAATCTTGTTGACTTTATATCTTTTCTCGCCTTGTGATGTGAAAAGTCTGATGTCGCCATCAGCATCTGTACAGAGCATCTGCTTGCAATGCATCGACACTTTGGTGTCGTATGCTTCTTTAGGATCGGAGATGCCAAACATAAACATGAAATCCTCTGTTGATCCACGCACGATGTCTGCGTATTCGAAGTTCTCCTTAATGGTTGAACGAAGTGCCTCTGCCTCGTGAGCATGAGTGGAGCGGAAGTTTATATCGTAATAGATTAACGCTTCACGGCTGCGTGCATAGTCGAGGAATTCCTTCACTTTTTTTCGCAATACGGGATTGAGTACGAAGTATGACCCCATCATGATGATGTCATCTTTCTGCACGTCTGGCCATTTAACGTCCAAGCGTGCATTGGGATAGTCCTTATAGAATGAGTACTCCGCATCGTTTTTTTCATTCAGAAATGCCAGCGAAATGGCTGTACGTCCGTCTTCGTACACACACACAGCACTACTGTCAATGCCATTGTCTGCCATGAAATCAAGTATGATCTTACCCACCTTGTCGTTTCCCGTTTCTGTAATCATTGTCACTGGCAAACCTAGTCTGCCAAGAGATATAATTCCATTGAATGTGCTGCCTCCAGGAACAGCCGCCGTTGGCTCGCCATTCTTGAAGATAATGTCCATTATCGTTTCTCCTATTCCTATTATCTTACGCATATTATTTGAAAATCAATGTTGTCAATGTGTCATCGCTAAAAATATCCTTTGCTACATCTTGCAGAATCTGCGGGGTGAGCTTGTCGAGATGAGCATACGTGTCCTCGACACCCTCAAATCGGTTGTAGTGCAGGAACGACTTAGCCATGTCCAGCGCATAGTTCTCGAAATTGTCACATGCCACGCCTATCTGTCCCTTTATCTGCTTGAGGGCAGCATCGAATTGTTTCTGTGACAAAGGCTCATTCATCAACTTGTCAAGCTCCGAGCGCACTACCTTTATGCATTTGTCCACATCATCTGGATCGCAGCCAAAATAAATAGCCCAAGTGGAAGTGTCAGTGTAGTTCGTCAGCGAACTCTCCACCGTATATACAAGTCCCTTATGCTCTCTCAGCGCAATGTTCAGTCGCGAGTTCATACCAGGACCGCCTAATATATTATTGAGGAAGTAGAGCGCAATGCGTCTATCATCTTTCGATCCATACGCTGCTCTTCCCATCATTACGTGTGCCTGATGCGTCCCTCTATCTTCAGTTATTATCTGCATGTTTCCTCACTACCTTTTTTACACGTTCAAAATCAATATCTCCCAGCACGAAGAACACCATCTTGTCCATGGTGTACAGCCTCTCAGTGAATCGCAGCGCATCCTCCGAACTGAATCTGCGCACATTCTCAGCAGTGCCCAGAATATCATGACCTAGGTCTTTGCCCTTGTGGATGATATCCTCAAACCGGTCGAAGATGAGTTCCGCAGGCGAATCATTGTAACTCTCTATCTCGTCCACAATCACCTCGCATTCCTTCTCAATCTCATGCTGGGGAAAGGTACTGTTCCTCACGATGTCAAAAATCAGTTCTGCCGCACGATCGAAATGCTCTTTCATGAAAGCAGAATACACCACCGTCTCCTCCTTGTTCGTGTAGGCATTCAAGTCACCCCCCACCGCCTCCATGCGGTTGATGATGTGCCATGCTCTGCGCTTCTTTGTTCCTTTGAACATCATGTGTTCGCAAAAATGCGCCATGCCCTCCTCGCCCTCCAGTTCGTCGCGAGTGCCTGCATCAATGCTTATGCCGCAGTATGCTACATTGGTCGGAGAAGGAATATGGATGAGGCGAAGTCCGTTTTCGAATGTATATGTATTTGCTTTTTCGTTCATCAGGATGCTAAATGTTTGTTCGTAACTTTATGGTTGACAATCAACCAAATACCGAAACGCCATTATCGTACGGAAAGTGGCTACAAAGTTACGAAAAATAATCTGTAAATGCATCTACCCTCCCATTAAATCCATCATTTTTGCATAGTTTGTGCATAAATTACACTTCTTTTTTATAAGTTTTACCGCTTTTCCTTTTTTAAAAACAGAAAAATCCGTACATTTGTAGTGTACAACGAAAAAAGTTAACTAACTGCACTGACATGTATAAAATGATTTTTTCCAAAACTTTGAAAAAGTTTACACTCACCGCAATTCTCGCAATGGGTGGCATGATAGCTGAAGCACAGCAAGTGAAGAACGTGATCCTTCTCATACCAGATGGATGCTCCCTGGCAACAGTCAGCACAGCGCGCTGGTATCAGTGGTACAAGAATCCAAGCCAAGAGTTCCTCTACATTGATCCATACCTCAGTGGCACAGTGCGCACCACTTGTTCCAACGCTCCTATTGGCGACTCCGCACCAACCACCTCATGCTTCATGACAGGCTATAACAGCCGTGCTGGATGGGTGTCAACCTACCCCATTGCAGATGCCAAGAACGACATCTACCCAATGGATCCAACCAAGGCATACCAGCCGCTAACCACAGTGCTTGAAGCAGCTCGCATCATGTACGGCAAATCGACAGGTCTCGTCTGCACTTGCGAATTCGCTCATGCTACACCTGCCGACTGCTCATCGCACAGCTACAACCGAGGCAAATACGACTGGATCATCCCGCAGCAGGTGCACAATGGCATCAATGTCCTCATTGGCGGCGGTGCTGGCTTGCTTCCGCAGGAGAGCGAAGACTATCTAAAATCAAAAGGTTACGGAGTATTCCGCAACGACATAGAGGCAATGCGCACATTCCAAGGCGACAACATGTGGGCTCTATACAATCACTCTGACATGGCATACGATCTCGACCGCGATCCAGCCAAGGAGCCAGCTATCGACGAGATGACAAAGATTGCCATCGAGAAACTCTCACACAATCCTAATGGCTTTTTCCTCATGGTGGAAGGTAGCAAGGTGGACTGGGCAGCTCACGACAACGATGCCATAGCCATGACTACAGACTTCCTTGCCTTCGACCGCGCTTGCCACGAGGCGTTCGAATTCGCCAAGCGCGATGGCAACACAGCAGTCATCGTAGTGCCAGACCACGGCAACAGCGGCATTAGCATTGGACGCAGAGACCAAGGTGATTATTCGTCTCGCACAAAAGACCAGCTGTTTGGAGCCCTGAGCAAGTATCGCGCCACAGCCGATGCAATGGCTTGGAAAATCAACAATACTCCATTCGAGGACTTACAGAAAGTGTTCAAAGAAAATTGTGACATCGAACTCACTGAACGCGAAGTGGATGCAATCAAGAACTGCAAGGAATACGAAAAGAGCCCAATACCCAAGGATCAGCGCAAGCCAGTGCGCGGTACTCTATATAGCAGCGGCATCAGCCGCATGATAGCACAGATCATGACAGAGCGCACAGGCCTCGCATTCACCACCAACGGTCACACAGGCGAAGATGTATTCCTCGCTTCCTACCACCCTCAGGACATACATCGGGCAAAGGGCATGCTCACCAACATACAGCTCAACGAGTACCTCTGCAATATGCTCGGCACCACTCACGCATCCCTCGACAGCCTCACAGCTGCCAACTTTGTCTCACACAAGGAAGTCCTCAAAGACTACAATTGCACTATCACCACCACAAAGTTCCAGGGCAAGGACGCAGCCACTCTCACAGTGAAGGGCAATATGCAAGGTAAGACAGCCACTCTCACCCTCCACGCTGGCAGCAACGTGGTAGATGTCAAGATAGGCAAGAAAACACGCTCAGTCGAACTCCCTGCCGTCATCGTTTATGTTGACAAGAACGAGACATTCTATCTGAAGCGCGACCTCATCGACTTTGTGATGAAATAAACAGCAACTAAAAGATATTTATGCAGGTACAATTGTACTTTGCTGAGATTAACAAACAGTGCTTTGCCAAATTAGTATAGATTATTTCTTTGCACCAACAACATATTATATTAAATAAAAGAACAAGAATATGGCAAAATTTAAGAGAATACTTCTGAAGCTGAGTGGCGAGAGCCTCGCAGGTGAACAGAAGCAAGGCATCAACGTAGAGCGTCTGAACCAGTATGCTCAGCAAATTAAGGAAATCGCTGAAATGGGTGTGCAGATTGGCATAGTGATTGGAGGTGGCAACATCTTCCGTGGCTTGAGTGGCGCAGGCAAGGGCTTCGACCGCGTGAAAGGCGACCAGATGGGCATGTGTGCAACTGTCATCAACTCTTTGGCACTCAGCAGTGCGCTTGGAGCAATAGGTCAGAAGAATCGTGTGCTCACTGCAATCAGAATGGAACCTATAGGCGAGTTCTACAACAAATGGAAGGCAATCAGCGCAATGGAGGCTGGTGAGGTTGTGATTATGAGTGCAGGCACAGGCAATCCATACTTCACCACCGACACAGGCTCATCGCTCCGTGGCATCGAGATTGAGGCAGACGTGATGCTCAAGGGCACTCGCGTTGATGGTGTTTACACTGCAGACCCTGAAAAGGACCCAACAGCAACTAAGTTCACAAAGATCACCTACGATGAGGTTCTCTCAAGAGGTCTCAAGGTGATGGACATCACTGCCACAGCTATGTGCAAGGAGAACAACTTGCCAATCTATGTATTCAATATGGACATCCTCGGAAACTTGAAGAAAGTGATGGAGGGTGAGGATATTGGAACATTGGTATATTAAGACCCTCTCCCCCGTCCCTCTCCCTTTAAGAGGGAGGGTGACTTGTGGGAATGATAATAGAAAAAGAGATGCATCAATGAAGCTGCATCTCTCTTTTTTATCATAGTTATTATATTCTTCTTTTTCACTTTAAATTTGACTATGCCATCAGTCACCCTCCCTCCTAAAGGAGGAGGGACGGGGGAGAGGATCCTTGTCCTACTTTACCACCGACGTAACAGGATTCCTCAATCCTTCTCCCTTAGAATAGAACGCTTTGGCTGAGCCGAACTTGAGGAAGAAATCAATACGGATAGGAAGATGGTTGAGGTCGTCAGTGACATAGAATCTCACCAGTTCCTTTTCTTCTTTTGTCTCCTCATAGTCAAGGAGCGAGAACACAAGACAACGGTAAGTTTTATTATCGTTAGCCTTCCAATTCTTCTTTCCCTTATAGATAAGAGTCTGGTTCTCAACTTTCTTTCCCGTTGCCATTGGGAAATTGATGCGCTGTCCCACCTTGTAGTTCTTTGGGTCGAACGAGCGAGCAATGGAAAGGATGCTGAGCATGTCGTAGTTACACTCTGCCGACTCATGATGATGCTCTGACACCTCGCCGTGGCGATTCAGAAATCTCTGTTTTACATGACTTTTTCCCTGGGGATACGAATACCACACCTCATCCACGGTGTAGTGCTTGCCCTCCACAGCACCCTTGCGGTAGTATAGAGGAGTAAGTTCTGGAGTGGTGATGCTGATGAGCGTGTCGCGCATCGTGAACACAGCATCGCACTTTTTATTACTTGTGGAAAGCAGGTCGGCACGCAGAGCCTGTTTGCCCTGATAGGTCGTGTTGCGAATAGACAGATGGCCTGTGCCACATTTCACCCATACAAACTTCCAGTTGAAATACAGGTCGTAAGTCAACTTCTCGCCAGCCTTGAACGCCTTGTTCTCAACTGTGCATTGTCCCAAAGCAGACAATGAACATATCATTGCCAGCACAAAAGAAAGAATAATTCTCATCAGTCAGATAATGAATCAATAAGTGTAGAATCCCCAATTATTTCAAGCACGAGAGTGGAATCCGCCTGAGCCTTGTCAGATGGATTTGCAAAAGGATTGCTTTCCTTGCTCGTTGACATATAAAGAAATGCAAACACACATCCAAGCACAATGATGCCGAGGAAGAACATTCCGAACATCATGTAACGATTGAATTGAGCTGCTTTATTGTTGCGAAGTGACATGTTTTAGTTATTAGTCAATATTTTATTGTATTCCTCTTTGTTTGCAAGCACGCTGATTGCCTTCTCTATATCCTCGTCACCCTTCAGCGATTCTTCCACTGCACCTGCTTGGAAGTGATATCGCTTCACTATCTCTTGAGCCAACAACTTGCGGATATCCTTCTCATTCTTGTCCATCTCGCGTTCGAGGTTGTGAGCAAGCTTTTTCTCAAGTGCCTCAAACTCTGCCTTGGCATCATCATAGTAGCCTTCAAACTCTGCCGTCTTCTTCAAGTCGGCAAGTCGCTTCTCGCTCATGCGGTCATACTTGAAGTCGCGATCCTTTGCAAACTGCTTGAAACTAGCATAGTCAGCATCTGTTATTGCGAAATTCTTCACAGCAGGAATCGACGCATGATCAGCAGCATATTTAGCGCCCCAGTCTGTGAGGATGTCATCAACAGAGATATAGAAAACGATGTTCGATATAGTATCATGCTTCATCACCACATCAGGCATGATGCCGCTGCCCTCTTTAACCTCGCGTCCGCCAGATGTGTGGAAGATATGCTTCAAGCTATCAACAGGCGGCAGCGACTTGCCAAGGCGTTTTGCCTCAGCCTCCTCGCGCAGACGCTTGTAGTCAATAGCCTGGATGCAGCGACCAGAAGGGATGTAGTATTTAGCCGTTGTGAGCTTCACGCCGCCATTGTATGGCAACTCGCGAGTGCTCTGCACAAGTCCCTTGCCAAATGTCTTGGTGCCAAGCACAACTGCTCGATCCAAGTCTTGCAATGAGCCAGACACGATTTCAGCAGACGAAGCTGTCTTCTCATTCACCAGTACCACCACAGGGATGTCGAGGTCGAGTGGCTCGTTGGCAGTAGTATAGGTATGGTCAGTGGCAGCTACCTTGCCTCTCATCTGCACGATATCTTTGCCCTTTGGCACAAACAGGTTCACCATATCCACGGCCTCATTCAGCAAACCGCCGCCATTGCCGCGAAGGTCGATGATAATATTCTCCGCTCCCTTTTCCTTCAGCGAGATAATGCTCTTGCGCATGTCTTTGGCACAACCCTCCGTAAAGGTGTTGAGAGCAATGTAGCCAGTTTCAGGGCTAACCAATCCAAAATATGGAATAGCATCCACCTTGATGTTGCGGCGAGTAATCTTGAAGTCGCGAGTCTTCGTTTCGCCCTGGCGTCTCACCTGCAGCACGAAAGTTGTGCCAGGCTCGCCACGCAGCATGTCGCTCACCTCCGAACTCGACTTACCCTTTAAGTCTGCATTGTCAATCTTCAGCATCACATCGCCTGCTTGCAAGCCCACCTCTGCTGCTGGCATGCTTGCGTATGGCTCCACAATCATCACTGTACTGTCCTTGCGCATACGAATCACAGAGCCGATGCCGCCATACTTTCCAGTGGTCATCTGCTTCAGGTCGTCCATGTCCTCCTCTGCATAATACTCGGTGTATGGATCAAGGCTTTCAAGCATTGCATCAATGCCTTCGCGCACCAGTTTGCTGGCATCGAGAGAGTCAACATAGAATATGTCAAGCTGACGATACAGGCTATTGAGAATGTCAAGTTGCTTTGCAACCTCGAAGTTGTGTTCGCTCTGTCCCCACGCTGGCACCATTGCCAGAAAGGTGAGCATTGTAATTATATGCTTTTTCATTATTCAGTTAATTTTGGGCAAAATTATACAAAAAACTCTGAACTTCACATAAAACTATAAGAAAAAGTACTCTTTTATTGGGAAAGTTTAACTAACTTTGCAATATGGATGCTAAAGAACTACAAAGATTAGTACGCCGATACCACCAGTATCTGAAGCTGGAAAAAGCAAGTTCGGGCAACACAGTCGATGCTTATATGCGCGACTTAGACAAATTCCTCATATTCATTAAAGACGAGGGAGTGGACTTGCTCGATGCAAAACTTGAGCATTTCCACAACTTCTCTGCCACGATGTACGATATCGGCATCGCCCCATCCTCGCTGTCGCGCATACTGTCGGGAGTCAGGAGTTTCTACCACTTCCTTGTGCTTGAGGACAAGCTGGAGGTGAACCCAACCGAACTGCTGGAGTTTCCGAAGCGCCCGCAGCATCTGCCAGACGTGCTCTCCGTGGAAGAGATTGATGCCATAGAATCGGTGATAGACCTCAGTAACCCTGAGGGACAGAGAAACAAGGCTATCATCGAGGTGCTGTTCAGCTGTGGATTGCGAGTGAGCGAGTTGGTCAATTTGAAAATTAGCAATCTGTATCTCGACGATGAATACATCCGCGTGGAAGGCAAAGGCTCGAAGGTGCGCCTCGTACCCATCTCGGAGAAAGCCATACGCGAACTGAAGCTTTACTTCATAGATCGCAACATGCTCAGAATACCTATAGAGAACCAAGACTACGTGTTCGTGAGCCGCCTCAGGAAAAAGCCACTCACCCGCGTGATGGTGTTTCTCATGATCAAGGACCTGGTGGAGAAAGCTGGAGTGCAGAAGACAGTCTCGCCACACACTTTCCGCCACTCGTTCGCCACATCGCTGCTCGAGGGAGGAGCAAACCTCAGAGCAATACAGGCAATGCTTGGCCATGAGTCGATAGCTACCACTCAAATCTACACCCACATCGACACTACCCATCTGAGAGAAGAGATACTCAATCATCACCCACGAAACATTAATTACAAACCATAGAAACAAAATGAAGCAATTTCTCAAGTACGTGCTCGCCACCATGGTGGGCGTATTCGCACTGTGCGTCATCCTTGCAGTGATGTCTGTAATCAGCCTTGTGAGCATGGCAGCCATGGGCTCAAGTGCGACAACTACAGTCAAAAACAACACAGTTCTCGTCATCAACCTCAATGGCGCAATTGAAGAACGTGCCGAGGACAACCCTTTCGCCTCACTCATGAGCGGCTCGATGGATGAGATGAACGGTCTAGACGAAATCTTGCTTGCCATCGAAAATGCAAAGAACGAAGAAAAGGTGAAGGGCATATACATTGAGGCTGGCTCACTCACAGGCGCTGCTCCAGCCACTTTACAGGAGATTCGCAAGGCACTTGTTGATTTCAAGAAGACAGGCAAGTTCATCGCTGCCTACGGCGATACATACTCGCAGGGCACATACTATGTCAGTTCCGTCGCCGACTCGCTCATCATCAACCCTCAGGGCATGATTGAACTTCATGGACTCGCTTCTCAGACAGTATATTTCAAAGATCTTTTCGAAAAGATTGGCGTACAAATGCAGGTGGTTAAGGTAGGCACATACAAGAGTGCCGTTGAGCCATTCCTCCTCAACGAGATGAGTGATGCCAACCGTGAGCAGATCTCCGTGTTCGAAGGTGAGATATGGAATCAGATGCTTACCGACATCAGCAAGAGCCGCAAACTCACAAATGACAAACTCAACGAGCTGGCAGACTCTGCCATAATGTTCATGCCTGCAAAGATTTACAAGCAGGAGAAGCTCGTGGACAAGCTCGCATACAGCGACAACGTGCCAAACGTGATTGCAAACATGATGAAGGTGGATACGGACGACTACAACACCATCACTGTCAAGGAACTTGCTACAATCGCAAACAGCGAGCCTAAGGGCACAAGCGGCGACATCGTGGCTGTGTACTATGCCTACGGCGACATCGTGCAGGAGTCTTCTGCCACAAACTTTTCACAGGCAACTGAGATTGTTGGCACAAAGGTGATAAAGGACTTGAAGGAGCTTGCCGACAACGACGACGTGAAAGCTGTTGTCCTCCGCGTCAACTCAGGCGGCGGTTCTGCCTATGCCAGCGAACAGATTTGGCATCAGATCATGAACATCAAGTCGAAGAAGCCTATCGTTGTCAGCATGGGTGACTATGCAGCATCTGGAGGCTACTACATCAGCTGCGCTGCCGACTGGATCGTAGCACAGCCAACCACACTCACTGGCTCTATCGGTATATTCGGTACGTTCCCTGAGGCTGGCGAATTGCTCAACAACAAGCTCGGCGTTCATTTCAGCACCGTAAAGACAAACGAATATGCTGACTTCGGTGATATTTCTCGCCCACTCTCTGATGGCGAGCGTGCAATACTTCAGCGCTACATCAACAATGGCTACGAACTCTTCACCAAGCGTTGTGCCGATGGCAGAAAGATGAAGCAGGACGCTATCAAAGCCATTGCAGAGGGCCGCGTATGGACTGGCGAGCATGCTAAGAAGATTGGTCTTGTCGATCAGCTTGGTAGTCTCAACGATGCCATTGCCGTTGCAAAGAAGAAAGCAAACCTCGACGACTGCTCAGTACTATCCTACCCAGCAAAGGCTGACTTCTTCACTAATCTCATGGAGGAGATGAACGGCAGCGGCACATACGCAGATGCACAGATGCAGCAGGCGCTTGGTGAATACTATGACATGTTCCGCAACATCAAGACAATCGGAACACGCACTGGCATTCAAGCAAGCCTGCCATATTATTTGATGTGGAATTTGTAAGATACCCTCTCTCCCAGTCCCTCCCCCTTAATAAAGAGGGGAGGGGCCTAAAACATCATAGCCACTCTCTTTATCCCAGCCACCAGCACATCCACTTCTTCCTTCGTATTATATAAACCAAATGAAGCGCGGCATGTGCCCTCAATGCCCATGCGTCGCATCAGCGGCTCAGCGCAATGATGCCCCGTACGCACAGCTATTCCAAGCCTATCAAGCAGCGTACCCATATCCAAATGATGAATATCTCCAACTTGGAAAGAGATAACAGCATCATCGCTCGGACCAAAGAAACGCATGCCTTCTATCTGCGACATCTGCTGACGCGCATAGGCAGTCAGTTCCTGCTCATGCATCTGTATATTATCCATGCCCAACTCTGTAACATAATCCAGAGCCTTGGAAAGCGCATAAGTTGCAACATAGTCAGGGGTACCTGCCTCAAACTTATACGGCAAAGAATTGTACGTCGTCTTCTCAAAGCTTACCGTCTTAATCATGTCGCCGCCACCCTGATAAGGTGGCAGCTTCTCCAGCCATTCCTCCTTGCCATACAGCACACCCACACCCGTAGGTCCATAAATCTTATGTCCTGAGAAAGCAAAGAACTCACAATCCAAATCCTGCATGTCCACCGCAAAGTGAGGCGTGCTCTGTGCACCATCAATCAACACTGGCACGCCGTGCTCATGCGCAATGCGAATCA
The DNA here is from genome assembly GCA_045600665.1 of Bacteroidaceae bacterium. GTDB lineage: Bacteria > Bacteroidota > Bacteroidia > Bacteroidales > Bacteroidaceae > Minthosoma. The sequence goes on along the minus strand of JAZRYI010000103.1, from coordinate 14,609 downwards.
CCTCCTTCAGAGGATTCACTGTACCCATCACGTTGCTCACATGGGCGCAGCACACCAATCTAGTTCTCTCGTTCAGCAGCGACTCATATTCCTCCATCACCAATCTGCCCTCATCAGTCATCGGAATCACACGCAGCTTCGCACCTTTCCTCTCGCAAAGCATCTGCCAAGGCACAATGTTAGAATGATGCTCCATCGTACTGACCACAATCTCGTCGCCTTCCTTCACACAAGCCTCGCCGAAGCAAAACGCAAGCAGATTGATGCTCTCCGTCGTGCCGCGAGTGAAAATCACCTCTGCAATGCTCTTGGCATTGATGAAGCTCCTCACCGTCTCTCGGCTCGCCTCGTGCAGATCAGTAGCTTGCTGCGAAAGGAAATGCACACCTCTGTGCACGTTCGCATTCACATTGTAATACTCATCCACCATAGCCTCAACCACGCAACGAGGCTTCTGCGTCGTCGCACCATTGTCGAGATACACCAATGGCTTGCCATACACCTGGCGTCCAAGTATCGGGAAATCTTCTCGAATTCTATCTATGTCGTACATTATTTATCTTCTTTTTAATCAAGTATTAATGTTCCATGCGCAGCGTTCATCTTCCACAACGCTTTGCGCTGCAAAGTTACAACTTTTTTATGAACAACACCAACAAATGCATACTCAATCATTGCTAAATCCACAAATATCATTGTTCCAAGATATACTTGGAAATAGGCAGATGCCTATATTCATACATTCCCAAAACTCATATTGACCGAACTACGAAAAAAGCTCCCACGAATTGTGAGAGCTTTTTATTAATTATACTTTGTATGATAATTAGAAATCATTGTCATACTGTGCCTTACCGATTGCGTAGAATGACTTTTCACCATCGCTAAGGAACCAACCGTTCTTCTTAGTTGAACGAAGCTTGATAACATGACCTACAGGATACTCGAATGCGATGTCATCTCTTGTAGCACCTTCTGCAGGGTTAGGGAAGAGAAGGAGGCTTGCTACAGTGCACTGACGAGTGCCATCATATACAGTAGGATCCTTAACGTCCCAACCGATACGTACCTTGAATGGGCCATTTTCATAGCTCTTGCCGTTTGGCTTGTAGTTGTTGCTTGGAGTAGCGCCAGCAAAGAACTGGTAAGCGTTGTGATGCTTCCAACCACCAGCAGCATCCTTGCCAGAATACTGAGCGATACATGCGTTCTGGAAAGTCTGGTTAGCGATACCGTATGTATTCAATGCAGAATACTGCTTGCCATACATGTAGTCCCACATATCGCGGCAGTCCTGTGAGCACTCGAGGAGACGAGGCCAAATGAAGTAGCATACAGCACCGATGAAGAGAGGATTGTTGCAAGCCTCTGTACGGTTACCGTTCTCGTCTTCAAGGAGAGTCTTGAGCTCAGCTACGTTGCGAGGCATACGGTTGAAAGTGAACTCTGCTATGTCGTAATACTCATGGCTCTTAGTTGTAGGATAGTCACCCTGGAAACGTGGATCACCCTTCTCGATGCGGAATGTTGCAGTTGAGTCAATAAGCTCGAATTTCTCTACAGGAAGTGAGAATGCTGTAATCTTAGAGATTTTATCGCAAAGGAAGTTGTTGTTATTCTCCTGATCATAACCAGCCTGTGTAGCACGCTTAGTCTTGAAATAGTAAGAAGAAGTCTCACTATAGTTGTGAGTTGAGTTATCGAACCAACATGGGTTGTTAGTTGCAGGGAAGATGAGGTACTCATTCTGTGGATTGCAGTAAGTATAGTCATCCTTCATTGTTGCAGAAACACTTGTGTTAGAACCAGTGTTCACCTTACCTTCGTTTGATACTGGCACAGTGAACTCAACCTTGAAATACTGCTGGTTCTTTACCTGAGCAAATGATGACATGGCAAGAGCAGCCATGGCAAAAGTAGTAATTATTCTTTTCATAATAATTGTCTTTTTAGTTTCTTTGTTTTTAATGCTTTTTACTTCTTAACGAACTTAAGAGACTTGTTGCCTACCTTCAAGATGTAAACATTAGCTGGCAAATTGTTTACAACAACTGTTGTGCTGCCTGCATATACAGGAGCAACCGCAACCTGCTTACCGTTCATGTCATAAACTACAGCCTTTGTAGCATTGCCACAACCTGAGATTTCCATCTGTGACTGAATTGGAGACTGCAGAGTGAGTTCCTCTTTCGCTGCTTCAATTTCGTCAATTCCCGTTGGTTCGTTTGTTCTTATGAACTCGACAGATTCTACATTGTCTGCCAATACATTACCGCTACGGTCTGTCACCTTGAACAGGTTAGAGCCATCATTCACGTCAAGCATTGGCTTATCTGCTCCAAGAGAGAAGAACTTACCTGTGTTTGTGAACATGTAGCACTTCTTTGACAAGTCGATAGATGGAGTTCCATCTGCTGATACCTTGTACTTGTCCAAGTCAAGAACTTCCTTGTGCTTTTCGAAGCTGATGCTCTGAACGTTAGCCTCACCTACTCCATCCTTAAGAAGGATTTCGAAAGTGCTACCACCGTCAGGCACAACCATCATACTAACACGTGCTAGTGGGTAATAATTTCCCGTGTTGGTCTTAGCGCACCATACGTTCACTTCCTTTTCTGCAGCAGATGCCTGTTGAGGGCACATGAGGGCTACAGCGAAAAGAATAGATAGGAGGCCTACCATCAAGCTTTGCTTTTGTGGTTTCATAAATAAAACTTTTGTTATTAAATTAAAAAAAACTAATATGACTGTCACCACCAATAGTGGTTATACATTATTGTTTGAGGTATAAATGCTTTATATTATGTTTTGTATGTGCAAAATTAGAGCATATTATTGACATTTCCAAAGATTCGCAAGAGAAACATGCGAAAAAAAAAAAAAAAAAAATGACATTTCGTCAGTATTTGTCTAATTTTGTATCAAAAAGAGCCTTTTTATGTTCAAAATTCATACAGAAATAATAGTTCTTCCATCTGACATGAATTAGCAACAAAAAAAAGCAGAAGTCTCATCGAAACTTCTGCCTTTTATGCGTTGTGTGCGTAGAGAGAGAGTTATGCCTCTTCACCTGCTTCAAGTCCTTCGTCTGAGTTGGAAGGGATGTATTCTTTGCCTGATATCTTTGAAATGATGATCTTCTCAATTTCCTCGCAAAGCTCTGGGTTGTCGAGAAGGAGCTTTTTAGTTGCGTCGCGGCCCTGTGCAAGACGGTCGCCGCCATAGCTGAACCAGCTGCCGCTCTTCTTGATGATGTCGAGCTCTACGCCGAGATCGAGTATCTCACCTGTCTTGCTGATACCTTCACCAAACATGATGTCAAACTCACACTTGCGGAATGGAGGAGCAACCTTGTTCTTGACAACCTTGACCTTAGTGAGGTTGCCGAGTATGTTCTCGCCATCCTTGATAGGAGTGCCCTTGCGCACATCGATGCGGACACTGGCATAGAACTTGAGAGCGTTACCGCCTGTAGTTGTCTCAGGATTGCCAAACATGACACCAATCTTCTCGCGCAACTGGTTGATGAAGATGCAAGTGGTGTTGGTCTTGGCAATGGTACCCGTTAGCTTGCGGAGCGCCTGGCTCATGAGACGAGCATGGAGACCAACCTTGTTATCGCCCATATCGCCTTCAATCTCAGCCTTTGGGGTGAGGGCAGCCACTGAGTCGATGACAATGATGTCAACGGCGCTTGAGCGAATGAGCTGGTCGGCAATCTCGAGTGCCTGCTCTCCATTGTCTGGCTGCGAGATCCAGAGGTTGTTGACATCCACGCCAAGGTTTGCAGCATAAAAGCGGTCAAAAGCATGCTCTGCATCAATGAATGCTGCGATTCCGCCAGCCTTCTGGCATTCAGCAATGGCATGGATGGCGAGCGTGGTCTTGCCCGAAGACTCAGGACCATAAATCTCAATGATACGTCCCTTCGGATAGCCTCCCACGCCAAGGGCTACATTCAAACCGATGGAACCTGTTGGGATGACCTCTACAGCCTCAATATGCTCGTCACCCATCTTCATGATGGAGCCCTTGCCAAAGTTCTTCTCTATCTTTTCCATTGCTGCCTGAAGAGCTTTAAGCTTCTCCTGCTTTGGATCGACAGCAACTTCTTCTTTCTTTTCTTTTGCCATAATTGTAGTTAGTTTTTGTTTTGTTATTTATTCACGATGCAAAGATAATGCACAACATGCCCCATCGAGTGGGACATGTTGAGTTTTTTCTTGAATTTCTCTACAATTCAAGGTCGCCATCGTGAATTTCGTGCCAAGGGAGTCCCTGGATGTTGAGCTGCTCCATGAATGGATCAGGATCGAACTCCTCTACGTTGTGAACGCCAGGCTTGTTCCAAAGTCCCTTGAAGAACATCATAGCACCAATCATTGCTGGCACGCCTGTTGTGTAGCTCACTCCCTGCATGCCAGTCTCATTGTATGCATCCTGATGCTTGCAGTTATTATATACATAATATGTGTGCTCTTCACCGTTCTTGATGCCACGGATGCGGCAACCAATAGATGTCTCACCATCGTAGTTCTCGCCGAGCTCCTGTGGGTTAGGAAGCACAGCCTTAAGGAACTGGAGCGGAACAATCTTCACTGTTTCTTCGCCAGTACCGTCAGCCTTTGGTGCCTTGTACTCAATTTCATCGATTCGGCTCATGCCGATGTTCTGAATCACGTCGAGATATGTAAGGTACTGCTGACCGAATGTCATCCAGAAGCGAGCACGCTTGATTGTTGGGTAATTGATGACGAGCGACTCAATCTCTTCGTGATGGAGAAGGTAAGACTCCTTAGGACCTACGTTAGGATATGTGAGTGGCTTGTGAATCTCCATTGGCTCTGTCTCGATGTACTTGCCATTTTCGTAGTAGAGACCCTTCTGGGTGATCTCGCGGATATTTATTTCTGGATTGAAGTTTGTGGCGAATGCCTTATGGTGATTGCCTGCGTTGCAGTCAACGATGTCAAGATAGTGAATCTCGTCGAAGTGGTGCTTGGCTGCGTATGCTGTATAGATGGAAGTGACACCAGGGTCGAAGCCACAGCCAAGGATGGCACAGAGTCCTGCCTGCTCGAAGCGCTCGCGGTATGCCCACTGCCATGAGTACTCGAAGTGAGCCTCATCCTTTGGTTCATAGTTGGCTGTGTCAAGGTAGTTGCAACCGCATGCCAAGCAAGCATCCATGATTGTGAGGTCTTGGTATGGGAGCGCAAGGTTTACGACAAGCTCTGGCTTGAAGTCATTGAATAACGCCTTGAGCTGCTCTACATCATCGGCATCAACCTGTGCTGTCAGTATTGGAGAAGCGCCTTCTGGACGAAGTTTCTTGTCGTTGATATACTTCACAATTGCATCACACTTTTTCTTTGTGCGACTTGCAATCATAATGTCTGTAAACACATCGCTGTTCATAGCGATTTTCACTGCGGCAACAGTGGCAACGCCACCAGCACCTATAACAAGTACTTTACTCATTAATAGCCCCCTCCTAACCTCCCATCACAGGGGAGGGACACCATACGGGGTGCGTGTCATTGGTTAATACTTATTTATTTTTTGCAAAAGTAGTGAAAACTTGGAGAATGGCAAAATTATGAAAAGAATAATTTTGCAATGACAAGTAAAATCACCCGTCACCCTTCCTCTATGCAGCGAAGGTATTGGGAAGGCGAACTATTTTCTACCAAAATCGGCAGGTATCTCGCCCCACTCTTCGGTTGGCCACTTGATGATAGGATTGGTGTATGTGTTGTTGCGAAGCCAAGCCTCAGCACGCTCTATCATCTGATGAAGCTGCTCAGTCTTCTCATTTCGCGCAAGCGTAGTCTTGCACTTGCGATTCCTCACCCAAAGCTGAGCATTGACGCTATCGCTGTATATTGGCATTGTGTCCAAGCCTTTCTGCTTGAGGAGAGCCAAGCCATGCACGATGGCAAGAAACTCACCGATGTTGTTCGTCCCATGCACTGGACCGTAATGAAATATCTCCTTGCCTGTCAGCAGATACACTCCGCGGTACTCCATTGCTCCAGGATTGCCGCTGCAAGCTGCATCCACTGCTATAGCTTGATTAATGGCTCCAGGGGGAAGAGTGAAGTCTTTCACAGCTTCCTGAGACCTGCATTTCTCGCAGTATGCATCATAACCAAGATAGAAGGCTTCCTCTGCTTCTTGCTCACTCTTGAATGCCTTGTATTTGGCATTGGGGTATCCGCTAACTGCTTGCTTACAGGCCTCCCAAGATGTGAAAACGCCATCTTCGGCTCCATCCCACACTACGTAATATTTCTGTTTATTGCTTGCCACTTTATATTTTAATGACTTGTTTAGTTTCTACTCAAACCAATTATCTCTGTCCAAATTGCGATAGCCAACAGCTTCGGCAATATGGCACATCTCCACTTTCTCTGATACGGCAAGGTCTGCAATAGTGCGCGACACTTTGAGTATGCGGTCGTAGGCGCGAGCAGACAAATTGAATTTCTTGATAGCTGTATGAAGGAGGTTGGTGGCGTTCTCATCAAGTTGAACGTATTTCTGCAGCATGCTCGTTGACATTTGTGCATTGCAATGTATTCCTTTCACATCCTTGTAGCGCTCTTCTTGAATCTTGCGCGCTTTCAGCACGCGTTCCCGAATCACTGCACTCGACTCACCCTTTGGAGCTTTGGCAATATCCTCAAACGGCACATTCTCAACTTCCACCTGAATATCGATGCGATCCATTAATGGCCCGCTAATCTTATTCATGTATCGCTGTATCTGTGCAGGGGTGCACACGCACTTGCGAGTGGGGTGATGATGATAGCCACAAGGGCATGGATTCATGCTTGCAACCAGCATGAATGAACATGGAAGAGTGAGATTGTAGCGAGCACGGGAGATGGTGATGACTCTGTCTTCCAATGGTTGACGGAGCGTTTCAAGCACCGAGCGATTGAACTCTGGAAGCTCGTCTGCAAATAGCACACCATTGTGAGCAAGGCATATCTCGCCAGGCATGAATGTGTTGCCACCTCCCACAAGTGCAACATCGGAAACAGTGTGGTGCGGTGCGCGGAAAGGTCGCTGACTTATGAGTGATGTCTCCTTCTTGAGCTTTCCTGCTATGCTATGTATCTGTGTAGTTTCAAGGCTTTCGCTAAGCGACAGTGGCGGGAGGATGGATGGCAGGCGCTTCGCCATCATTGATTTGCCGCATCCTGGGCTGCCAACCAAAATGATGTTGTGACCGCCAGCGGCAGCAACCTCGAATGCACGCTTCACGTTTTCCTGACCTTTCACTTCATCGAAGTCGAAATCGAAGGTGTTGATGCTTGAATAAAACTCTTCGCGGGTGTTCACCTCTGTTGGGGTGAGAGTTTGAGTGCCATTGAGAAAATTAATCACATCGTTAATGTGATGGACTCCATACACCTTCAGCTTATTCACCACTGCTGCCTCACGTGCATTTTCCTCTGGCACGAAGAGTGCCTCGTAGCCAAGTTCACGAGCCTTGATTGAAATCGGCAAAACGCCTTTCACTGGCAGTATGCAGCCATCAAGACCTAACTCGCCTACAAACATGTACCGGCTGATGTCATCGCATCGGATCAATTCAAACGACTGCAGCATGCCAATAAGCATGGGAAGGTCGAAGCCTGTTCCCTCCTTGCGAACGTCAGCAGGGGTGAGATTGATAACAACGGATTTGTATGGCGTCTTGTAATCGTTGAACCTCAAGGACGACAAGATTCGCTCTTGACTCTCCTTGATGGCATTGTCTGGCAAACCAACGATGCTGAACTTTGCTGCTTGTCCAGCATTGTAGTTATCTACCTCAATAGTAACAATAAGGGCATCAAGTCCCTGAAGTGTTGCTGTATGGATTTTGGATAGCATAAGATTTATTCTTGAAAAGCTTTTGCCGCTTATGCGCTGCTATTAGACTGCAGAAACAGGAATGTGCTATTGGTTACCGATACGTTTGTTCAATTCTGTTTTCAATTGCTCAATATCGTTGCTTGACGATATGACTTTCTTGTCACGGTCAGTAAGTATAAAGAATGGAATAGTGCTTACTCCCAATTTCTTTGCCACTGGCGATTCTAAGCCAAGGCCATCGCAGTAATGTTCTATCGTGCTGGTGGAGTCGGGGCGAATGGACTCTTCCCATCTGAATCGTTCTATGTCAAGAGAGATTGCTGCTATGCGCAACTTGCCTTCGTCCTTGTATTCATCGTTGAGCTGGCGCAGCTTCCAACCTACTTCATAACCGTCAGATATCCATGTGGACCAGAAGGCTATGAGGTTGTAGTCTTTGTGTGTGTCCCACAATTTCTTTGTGGATTTATCACGCTTGGTAAGCTTTACATCTGGCAACTTCTTGCCCACATTGCAGCGGTCGGCAATGGAAAGCTTACTTTCTATTTCCAAAAGATAACGGTTATCCGGATGCTTAGCTTTCAAAAACTTAAGCACAGAGTTTGTTTCTTCGTTGCCCACATCATTGTTCTGTACGAAATAGAAGTCGAACAGATATATGGCAACTGGCGACTCGATATTGTCCTTTATATACTCACGAGCCGATCCCACCATCATGGATGGGTTCTGGGTGTAGGTTTCCTGGCGGAACTTATTCATCAGCTTATTCTCTTCGCTGCCATTCACCACATAGTTTTTCAAGTCATTGGCTGTTGCTTCATACTTGAGATCCTGGCCTTTACCTACGAATATCACTTGTTCCATTCCATTAGGAAACACAAGAATGTAGGGAGTTGTTTCCGACGCCTCACCCTTGTATATGAACTCGCCATCGCGCACTTGAAGCGTGTCGATGCGCGCTCGGTCTTCGGAGAGATTATAGATATATAGCTCACCGCCTTGCATATCGCGGAACGAGCCCTTGATACGGAATGAAGAACCGCTTGGGCCGCACGCCATAAGCAGGAGTGCGGCCAGCGGTATATAATATAATATGTGTAATGCGTTCTTTCTCATTACTTATTCAAGAACTCAAGATCGTTTGCAGCACGCTTAGCGTACTTGCTGTCGAGCTGAGCAGCCTTAGAGATGAAGCCCTGAACGTCCGACTGCTTGTTCATGCGTGAAGCAAGGATAGCGCGGAGGTAGTATGTAGTAGCGTCAGGAGTCTTGATGCCGTCGAGCACCTTGAGAGCCTCTGCATAGTTCTTTGAAAGGATGTTAGCGAGAGCTGCGCTGTTAGAAGCAGCTGCACCAGCGAACTTGTTAGCAGCCTGATCGTACTTGCCCTGAGCAACATAAAGGTTGCCGAGTGCCTCGTCATAAGCAGCAGCTGTTGCACCCTTGCCTATGTACATCTCTGCATCCTTGAACTGACCGTTCTGGATTGCTATCAAACCGAGGTTGATGTTTGACTCTGCTGTGTTAGCGTTTGCGCTGAGAGCCTGACGGAGGTAGTTCTGAGCTGCAGCGTTGTCACCGCTCTGCATTGCGAGAACAGCGAGGTTGTTGTATGCACGGCTGTCCTTAGGGAAGAGCTGAGCAGTCTTCTTGAGGATAGCTTCCTTCTTAGCCTTGTCTGTTGTGAGCTTGTTAGCTGCGTAGATGAGTTCCTCAACGCTGAGCTGTGCAGCGTCGTTGCTGAACTGAGCTACAATCTCCTCATCGCTGCGACCAACAACATCGTAGTTGATGATCATGCGAGCGCGACGGAGCTCTGGGAGAACAGCCTGCGCGAGTTCCTTATAAACTACAGAAATGTTGCGAATCTCGCGCTCACGCTGCTCTGGATCAGAGTACATAGAGAGAACGCTAAGGATAACCTGCTTGTCCTGGAGGTTAGAAGCAGAAACGAGCTGCTGGAAGCCTTCCCAGTCCTCAGCAGTGAACTTAGTGTCAACATTTGTGCTGAGCTTGTTCTGCTTGAGCTGCTTGTTTACATAGCCCTCAGAAACCTGGCCACGCTTGTCAGCAAGACGCTCGTTGATAGAGTATGCACCATCAGGAGAAGCGTAAGCTGAAATCTCGATATTGTTGAGAACGAGGCTATGCTCGTCATCCTTGATATTCTTGAGAGTAGCGATGAAGTCCTTTACGTTCTGGCTGTTGAGCTCGCTGCCGCGAAGGTTAGCCTGACCGATGAGGAACTTGACTGCAGCTTCCTGCTTCTGGCTGATAACGCGCTGGAACTGGTCTGGAGCAACTGCGAAGTTAGCAGACTTAGCAGCGTCTGTGATGAGGCCAGCAGTGCACTGTGTGCCATAGCCAATCTTCACCTCTGGCATCTTGAGAGCCTTCTTGCCCTTCTTGCCGTTAAACTGCATAACGAGGTCGCTCTTCTCCATGCCTTCCTTGAAAGGAACATTGAAGCGCATAGAAGCGTGACCGCCGTTCTTGTATGAAATAACTGTGTTGTTAGCCTCAACTTTCTCACCCTGGATAGTGAAGCTTTCGCTCTGAGCAGAACCACCGTCCCACTTCAATACTGGAATGCACTCAACAGTAGCCTTCTTCTTCATAACCTTAGAAGGGATGTTGATGTTGATTGTTGCAGGAACTTCGCCAGCAACATACTCAAGCGGAGTTGGAGTAACCGCAAAGTTGTCTGAATTCAGAGTCATCTTGCTACAGCCAGCGAGAAGCATTGCCGATGCAGCAGGAAGAAGTAAATAAATGTTTTTCTTCATAATTGATTAATATAAAAAGTTATAGTTATTGATTTTTTGTGTATTTCTTGCTCAAGTGATGCACAGGATACCACACTGAGAGGAATCCCACTATGATCACCGTGACGAATATTATCACAATGTCGAGTGCATGCACACTCACAGGATAGGCATCGAGCAAGTAGCTGCCCTCGCTGTTGCCGAACCTTATAACGCCGTATTGTTGCTGAATCAGGCAGAGCGTGAGACCGAGCACAATGCCAATGATTGCACCGAGGAAGCATATCATGCATCCTTCTATCATGAAGATGTTGCTGATCTGCTTGTCGCTGGCACCGAGGTTGCGCAGCGTCACCACATCCTGCTTCTTGTCAATGATGAGCATTGACAGAGAACCGATGATGTTGAAGCAGGCAATCATCAAGATGAATGTAAGGAATATGTACGATATCAGCTTCTCTATCTGCATTATTTTGAATGTATCCTCTTGCTGCTCATAGCGGTCAAGCACCTTGTACTTGTCGCCAAGCGAGTTCTGGATATCCTTCTTAACAGCTTGCAGGTCTGCCCCCTCGCTCAACTTGAGTTCGACAGACGACACATAACCTTGGCGCTCAAAGAGTCGGCGAGCAAAGGCAATGTTTGTTATCACATAGTGAGAGTCGTACTTGCCTTGCTTCACCATGAATCCCACCTTAGGAGAATACAGTTCCTCTTGGTTCAAGCTTTCGCGAGGGTCAGTAAGGTCGATGCGCTCTCCTTTGCGAGGAGCATACACTTGCACTGGCGAGGAGAAATCGGTTGGCAAGCCAAGCTGCATGAGCAGGTTGCTGCCAATGATGCCGTAGTCTATCACATCCACGTGCAGTTCAAACACGCCATCACCAATGAGTATATCGTCAATATTGGTCAGCTCCTCGAAACTGTCTTCCACCCCCTTGATGGTAGCCATTGCCTGACGATTATTTATCATCAGCAAGGCGTTATCCTCCAGAGCTTCTGTGCACACAGCAACATTAGGATTACTCTTCAGCTCCTCCAAGCCATCCGCATCAGCAGCCATAAACTTACCTTCAGCCGGCACCACTTTCAGCTCAGGATCGAATGATGTGAACAACCCTGCCACTGTGTCCTGAAAACCATTGAACACCGACAAGATGCACACCAATGCGGCAGTGGCTATTGCCACGCCACACACCGACACGCCAGAAATGATGTTGATGGCATGGTGCGACTTCTTTGTAAGAAGGTATCTGGATGCTATGTATGCTGAGAAGGACAAGGTAAGTAAAAAGCTAAAAATTAAAAGTTATGATTGAAATGAACACTGAAAGAATCACATCCAACGGCAATGTAATCTTCATTATTCACTTTTCATTATTAATTATTCATTTTTTATTTGCTCAGCAGTCTGTCGATATTGTCCACATAGTCGAGCGAGTCATCAATGAAGAACTTCAGCTCAGGTATGATGCGCAACTGATGACGCTCCAAGTTGCCAAGTTCGTAGCGAATCTCGGAAGCGTGGTCGTTGATGTTGTTCAATATCTCTTGAGCTTTCTCAGACGGGAAGATGCTGAGGTATGCCTTAGCCACGCTGAGGTCAGGGCTGATGCGCACAACGCTCACACTCACAAGTATGCCGCGAGTCTGACGTGTCTGTGCTTGAAAGATGTTGCTCAAATCTTTCTGAATGAGACGAGCAATCTTATTTTGTCTTGTTGTTTCCATTGTTGTTTTTTAATGCGTGAAATTAAAGTTTCTTTATCATGGTCAAACCATCGCGGATTGGCACTATGACCTTCTCCACTCTGGTGTCATGAGCCACGAAATCGTTGAAGGCGAGTATGCCGAGCGTCTGCTGATCGCGTGGGTTCTTGTCCAGCACATGACCATCCCATAGGGTGTTGTCGGCAAGGATGTAGCCGCCTTTCTTGAGGTGACGAAGCACCATCTCGTAGTAGTCCAGGTAGATGCGCTTGTCAGCATCGATGAAGGCAAGGTCAAACTCCACGCCCAGTGTTGGCACCACCTGCATGGCATCGCCAATGTGCATTGTGATGTTGTCGGCGTATGGCGAGTTCTGGAACCACGGCAAGGTGAAGTCTTCTTGCTCATCGTTTATCTCCACTGTGTGAAGATGGTAGTCGCTTGCCGACCATCCTTCGGTGAGTGCTGCAGCCGCTTGTCCTTCTGCCAGACACAGTCCGCTGTAGCCACTGTATGTGCCCAGTTCAAGAATCTGACGAGGCCTAATCATCTCAACCAACATCTTGAGCAGTCGTCCCTGCACGTGTCCGCTTGCCATGCGCCCATAGAGTAGATGGAGGTTGGTGGCACGATAGAGCTTGTGCAAATATTCACCCTCAGCATCGATGTGCTCTTTCACATAGTCGTCCAGATCGTCCTGAAACTTTGCGAAATCAGATATCAGTACATCATTTCGCATAAGCAATCAGAGCCTCAACTCCAAGTCGGTAGCTGTCAAGTCCGAATCCACATATCACTCCCACGCAAGCGCACGAAATCATCGACTTGTGGCGGAACTCCTCTCTTGTGTGAACATTCGAGATATGCACTTCGACGACAGGAGTGTTCACACCGCGAATGGCATCCTGCAGAGCCACTGAAGTGTGAGTATATGCACCTGCGTTCAAAACGATTCCGTCCCATGAGAACCCAACTTCATGGATCTTATTTATCATCTCGCCCTCTATGTTCGACTGGAAATAGTCGAATTCAATCTCTGGGTAGCGCACTCTCAGCTCCTCGTAGTAATCAAGAAAACCACGAGAACCATATATGCCAGGTTCGCGCTTGCCAAGCAAATTGAGATTGGGGCCATTGAGAATGAGTATCTTCATTATTCTTCTAACAAGTTTATTTTTAGGTTACAAAGGTACAACTTTATTTTAAAATAATGTGATTGTTAACGCATTTTATTGTACCACATCAGTCCAAACTCCGTTTTTCCATATACAATTGGACGAAAAATAACCAATTATCATACAAAAACACAGCATTTGCTCGCATTTATGCCTAAATGGAGAATGGCATAGCCCATCAAACGCTTCAAAGTTGACACACTGACATTGGCATGCGTTGTTTGGAAAATCCGAGTTGCCAAATTCTCATAGTCCTTTGGAGTACGCAAACGTATGCAACTGCTTTTTTTGTTGTGAAGTGAAAAAAGTTGGGGAAATGTTTTGATGATAATATAGAAATGTGTACTTTTGCACATTATCAAATAAATAGAAAATAAGAACTATACAAATAAGAGAAATGTCGGAATTATGTAGATTCTTAGGTATTGTGATTATGATGTTTGGTGATGACCATAATCCACCACATTTTCATGTAAGATATGGAGAACATAAAGCACTGATTGCCATTGATGGCAGCATCGTAAAGGGATCATTGCCAAAATCCGTATTGAAAAATGTGTTTCAGTGGATGGATGAGCATCATGAAGAATTATTGAAGAACTGGGAACTCCTTAAGAATGGCGAAGCTGTTCAAAAGATAGATCCACTTGACAAATAAAATAGAAAATAATATGAATGAAGATTTAGAACTCATCCACATAACTGATGTGGAATACATAAAGGACTATACAATGTTGCTCACATTCAGCAATGGCGTAAAGAAGATTGTGGATTTCCTTCCTTTGCTTACGAAGAAGATACACGAGCCATTGCATGAGCACAAGAATTTCATACAGTTCGCTCTGACGTCATGGACACTTGAGTGGTACAACGGTGCAGATTTTGCTCCAGATTTTCTTTACAGGAATGGTCGCGAAGCTGCATAAGTCATTTTCTTATTAGACGATTATTCTGACGGGGTAATAGAAAGACTATACTGAGACAGGCAATGATTGCTGCAGGCATCGACCGTTCTGTCGTCATTAATGCTCTTGGTCTTACGGAAGAACAAATCAAGAGATTGTAAAATCCATAGAAGAAATTCATCCTT
>JAZRYI010000102.1:0-25130 GCA_045600665.1 Bacteroidaceae bacterium | reverse complement strand
CTCTCTCAACTGATCCAAAGCGTCGCCTCATCGGTGATGACGAGCACGGTTGGGATGACAATGGCGTATTCAACTTCGAGGGTGGTTGCTATGCAAAGGTAATCGGTCTTTCAAAGGAGAACGAGCCAGACATCTACGGTGCTATCAAGCGTAACGCTCTCCTCGAGAACGTAACTGTTGATGCTGAAGGTAAGATTGACTTCGCTGACAAGTCAGTTACTGAGAACACTCGTGTTTCTTACCCAATCAACCACATCAATAACATCCAGCCAGGTTCATCTGCACCAGCTGCTAAGAACGTTATCTTCCTCTCAGCTGACGCATTCGGTGTGCTCCCTCCAGTATCTATCCTTACTCCAGAGCAGACTCAGTACTACTTCCTCTCTGGCTTCACAGCTAAGCTTGCTGGTACAGAGCGCGGCATCACTGAGCCAACTCCAACATTCTCAGCTTGCTTCGGCCAGGCATTCCTTGAGCTCCACCCAACTAAGTACGCTCAGGAGCTCGTTAAGAAGATGGAGGCTAACAACGCTAAGGCATACCTCGTAAACACAGGTTGGAACGGTACAGGCAAGCGTATCTCTATTCCTGACACTCGTGGTATCATCGACGCTATCCTCGACGGTTCTATCCTCAAGGCTGAGACTAAGGTGATCCCTATGTTCAACTTCGAGGTTCCTACAGCTCTTCCAAACGTAAACCCAGCTATCCTCGACCCACGCGACACTTATGAGTGCGCATGCCAGTGGGAGGAGAAGGCTAAGGATCTTGCTGCTCGTTTCATCAAGAACTTCGGCAAGTACACAACTAACGAGGCTGGTAAGGCTCTCGTTGCTGCTGGTCCACAGCTCTAATCTGATACTACAAACAGTATAAGATAAAAACCAAGCGGTGAAAGTCATCTGACTCTCACCGCTTTTTTTATTTGTTGCTTGCGCTGAATTGACAACCATTAACCCTTGCCTACTTGCGCAAATCTGTCTTACTGCGTATTGAAATTATGAAATGATTAATTGCTTTGCAAACTCCCATATCACCATACCTGCTGTCGTTGACACATTTAGGCTGTGCTTAGTACCAAACTGAGGAATCTCAAGACAATTGTCGCTCGCATTCACCACCTCTTGTTTCACACCCTTAACCTCGTTACCCATCACGATAGCGTATTTCCTATCCTTATCCAATTTAATCGTCTGCAGCATCGTGCTGCCCTCACATTGCTCAATACTTAGCACAGTGAAGCCATCAGCCTTTAGCGATTCAATAGCCTCCATCGTACTTTTGAAATACCTCCAATCCACAGTGTCCTCCGCTCCAAGAGCAGTCTTGTGAATCTCTGGATGCGGCGGTTGAGCTGTGATGCCGCATAGATATATGGCAGATACCCTAAATGCGTCAGCAGTACGGAACACGCTGCCGACATTATACATTGATCGAACATCATCAAGCACTACCACAAGGGGCATCTTCTCTGCAGCATGGAACTCCTCCACGCTCATTCGCCCCATCTCTGCAATCTTTAGTTTACGCATCATATCACATCTGTCCTGATTCAATTAGCAATATAGCTCGCTCCGTCAGTCTATCGTCAACCTCAGCGTCATATTCCTTCTTCAGGCTTGCGCCAAACAGGCTCGCAAAGGCATTGTAGAAACCTGCTTTGAAGTTGCCCATGTACTGCTTTATCAATTCATATCCAGTCATGTCGCATTGGCGGTCGATGAGCTTGATGAGAAGCTTGCCTTGCGAGAAAGTCAGCTTCTTCAGCCGTGGATAGTACTCAGCCTTCAAGTCCTTTTCTGCCTGCTTCATGAAGGCATCTTTCTCCTTCTTTGTAGGCAGCGAATCCATGTGGGCGATAGTGCGATTAACGGTGCGCTGTATTTCGCAGGCAATAGGATATACCTTCTTTATGTTGTTTGCAATCTTGTAATACTTCTTTGCTTGCGAAGCGTTTTTGAACACTAATTTCTTGAATACATAGAAATCGCTGTACGCAAAGCTTGGTATCATCTCGCCGTCATACTGAACCATGCCGGTATAGTACAGCGTGTGCGAGAAAATCGGGTCGCCAGTCATATCATAATCAGTCTGAGCATCAGCCTTCAGCTGAGCCCCGACGCGTGATGGTATGGCTGCCAGCAAGCAAAGTGCCAGAACAAGTTGCAGATAGAATCTTGTCATTTTTAATCGCTTTGGGATTTTTCGGGTGCAAAATTAGTAAGAATTTTACATATAAAACTCATATTCAGTCCACATATCTTTTCTTTTCAAACATTTTATGACTTCAAGCACTGTTTTTAACATTGATTTTATTACCTTTGCATATAAATGAAGAGGGGAGTATAACTTCTACCCTCTACCCCCTAACCCCTAACCTCCAAAAAGATGGCTACCAAGAAAGATGAGCTCACTCCAATGATGAGGCAGTTCTACGACTTGAAAGCAAAGCATCCTGACGCTTTGCTCCTCTTCCGTTGCGGTGACTTCTATGAAACATATAATGAAGATGCTGCCATAGCATCTGAGATACTCGGCATTACTCTCACTAGGCGCAGCAGCGTGGCAGGCACCACTGCTAGCGGCACAGCTATGGCAGGATTCCCTCACCATGCTCTCGACACCTATCTCCCCAAGCTGGTGCGTGCTGGTAAGCGTGTTGCCATTTGTGACCAGCTTGAAGACCCTAAGCTGACCAAAAAGTTGGTGAAGCGCGGCATCACAGAGCTCGTTACCCCAGGTGTAGCGATGTCCGACAATGTGCTCAGCACAAAAGAAAATAACTTCCTCGCATCAGTCCATTTCGGTAAAACAGCATGCGGCGTAGCGCTTCTCGACATTTCCACTGGCGAGTTCCTCTGCGCCGAAGGCACCACTGACTATGTCGATAAGCTTCTTTCTAATTTTTCACCTAAGGAGGTGCTCTTCGAGCGAGGCAAACGCCTCATGTTTGAAGGCAATTTTGGCAACAAGTTCTTCACATTCGAGCTTGAGGACTGGATCTACACTGATGAGTCAGCACGCCGCAAGCTCCTCTCGCATTTCGAGACGAAGAACCTAAAAGGCTTCGGCGTCGAGCATCTTAAGAATGGCATCATAGCCGCGGGCGCAGTGCTATATTATCTTGAGCAGACGCAGCATACCCACATATCGCACATACGCAGCATCTCTCAGATAGAAGAAAACAAATACGTTCGCCTCGACAAGTTTACTGTGCGCAGCCTCGAACTCATAGGTTCCATGAACGAAGGTGGCAACAGTCTCCTCTCCGTAATCGATAGGACAGTGAGCCCAATGGGAGCGCGCATGCTCCGCCGATGGGTGGTCTTCCCGCTTAAGGACGTAAAGCCAATCGTGAAGCGTCAGAACGTGGTGGAATACTTCTTCCGCGAGCCAGAATTGCGCGATAGCATCGAAGAGCTCTTGCAGCAGATCGGTGACATTGAGCGTATAGCAAGCAAGGTGTCCACAGGCAGAGTAAATCCTCGCGAGATGGTGCAGCTTATGATGTCTCTCAAAGCCATAGAGCCAATAAAAAGTCACTGCCTCAACTCCAGCAGTGACAGCCTTCGCAGCATAGGCGAAGGCCTTGATGCCTGCATTCCCTTGCGCGACCGCATAGAGCGAGAACTCAAACCTTCACCACCCATCCTCCTCAACAAGGGTGGCGTGATAGCAGATGGCGTTAATGCTGAACTTGATGAGCTGCGCCAGATAGCATATAGCGGCAAGGATTACTTGCTTAAGATACAACAGCGCGAGATAGAAGCCACAGGCATACAGAGCCTCAAGATAGGCTTCAACAACGTATTCGGCTACTATATGGAAGTGCGCAACACATACAAGGAACTCGTGCCTCCAGAGTGGATTCGCAAGCAGACGCTCACTCAGGCAGAGCGATACATCACACAGGAACTCAAGGAATACGAGGAGAAGATACTTGGAGCTGAGGAAAAGATACTCTCTCTTGAGAATCGCATATTCGGAGAGCTCATCGTTGCTGCATCGGAGCACATACCAGCCATCCAAGCCAATGCCGTCCTAATTGGGCAGATAGACTGTCTCCTTTCGTTTGCCATCGCCGCACGTGATTATAGGTACAATCGACCAGTAGTGGATGACAGTCTCGTCATCGACATCAAGCAGGGGCGCCACCCAGTGATTGAGCGCCAGATGCCAGTAGGTGAGCAGTACGTAGCCAACGATCTCTGCCTTGATTCTAACACACAGCAAGTTATCATCCTCACAGGCCCTAATATGGCTGGTAAATCTGCTCTCTTGCGTCAGACAGCCCTCATCACGCTCATGGCACAGATGGGCAGTTTCGTGCCAGCCGACAGCGCCCGAATAGGTATTGCAGACAAGATATTCACCCGAGTTGGAGCAAGTGACAACATCTCTGTGGGCGAATCAACATTCATGGTAGAGATGAATGAGGCAGCAAGCATCCTCAATAATCTGTCCCCACGCTCCCTGGTCCTCTTCGACGAGCTTGGACGCGGCACAAGCACGTACGATGGCATCTCCATCGCATGGTCCATTGTGGAGCACATTCATGACAATCCAAAGGCGCACGCACGCACCCTCTTCGCCACTCACTACCACGAGCTCAACGAGATGGAGAAATCCCTCTCTCGCGTGAAGAACTTCAATGTGAGCGTGAAGGAGCTCAACGGTAAGGTTATCTTCATGCGTAAGCTTGTTCCTGGCGGTTCTGAGCACTCTTTCGGTATCCATGTAGCCAAGATAGCCGGCATGCCGCCATCCATCGTGAAACGTTCCGAGCAAGTGCTGAAAGAGCTTGAAGCTAACAATTCTGGTGATGGCATCTCTCGTCCTCAGACTCAGAATATCCCATCTTCCAAACCAGGTGATTCCCAGCTCAGCTTCTTCCAGCTTGACGATCCCGTCCTCTGCCAGGTTCGCGACGAGATTCTCTGCCTCGACATCAATTCTCTCACTCCTCTTGAAGCCCTCAACAAGCTTAGCGAGATAAAGCGAATAGTGAATGGGCGATAAAGCGCATCTTTTATGACGATAACATATATTTTCCACAGCGGATTTGCTATAGAGACGAAAGAGGCTATTTTGGTGTTTGACTATTGGCATGACCCTGCCAACGTGATGCAGAGGTTGATGAATGTGCCAAAGCCTATGTATGTCTTTTCTAGCCATTTCCATGAAGATCATTTCACGAAAAGGATATTTGAGTGGAGAGCAAGGAAGGGAGGGGTGAAGTACATTCTTTCCAAGGACATATTGAAGCGTAGAAGGGCAGGGAAGGAGGATTCTGACGTATGGATGGCAAAGGGTGCAGTGTGGGAAGACGAGATTGTGAAGGTCGCAGCAACTGGCAGCAATGACAGTGGTGTGTCGTGGATAGTAGAGGTGGAAGGCAAGAGGATATTCCATGCTGGTGACCTGAACAATTGGTATGCGAGATTCCTCTCGGAAGAGAATGCTGATGAGAACATCATCAATGACGAGCTGGAGTGCATAAATCCTGTAGCAGAGGAGAAGCGATTCCTCGGCGAATTGAAAGATATACACAAGATTTCTGGTACTTTCGACCTCGCTATGTTCCCTGTGGATGGAAGGATAGGCAATGGCTACACGCTTGGCGGGCGCCAGTTCATCGATAGATTCGATGTGCGGTTCTTTGTGCCAATGCACTTCGTTGCCAGCGGTTTTGAGAGTGCTTGGCGAATGGAGCAGTTCTGCAAGGACAAGGGAGTGGAGTTTTGGCGCATTGGAAAAGAAGGAGAAACAAAAAGTATCATTTTCTCTTAGATGTCAATGCTATCGGATGACTCTTGTTATTTCTCTATTCATCAACAATTAACCTTTATGATTTTCACATAATAACTATCATACACCCAAGCGGTGAGATAGAAGAATGCCACTGCACAGATGAAGCCGCAGATGGAGTCGATAAGGTAGTGGGCTTGGATATAGACTGTGGCGCAGCAGAGGAGGAGATAGAGAGGCATCATGCACCAAAAGAGATAGCGGTTGCCGCTTTTTAGGGCAAGGAGCATGGTGACGGTGCTCATGCCTACGTGACTGCTTGGGAATGCTGCCGTTGGACGTTCACCTACTTCTTGTGCACCAAGCACGAGCTGGCTGAAGATGCCCTTGATTTCGGGCATGAGCATGTCTGTATGGGTTTGGAAATAATAACCCACCTCGGGGAAAATGCCTGTAGTGGCTGCCTCTGTGCCTACTGCCTTGAAATAGTATTGAGGACCTGCTACTGGCAGGAACTCGTAGATGATGTAGTAGATGAAGAAGGAGGCGAGGAAGATGAATCCTGCTCGGTCGGCTTGGTTGTAGCGGCAGAGGAGGTAGAAGAGTACGGTGGCTGTCATCATGTAGTAATAGGCATAGTAGCCACAGTTGAATGCCTCGCTCCAGAATGCGCTTGGCAGCAGCTGGTTGAACACAAGCGCTGGCTGGCAACCAAAGAGAGTTTGATCGATGCCAGCGAAGATATGGTCGAGATATGGTAGCTGACTGCAGTAGTCGTAAGTTTCGGGATACCAGAAGATGAGTCCCAAGAGGGTAGGGACGACTCTTGCTATGCGCAGGATGCGGCAAGGGTAGGCACGATAGATGCCATACATCGCTGCCATGAGAGCAAGCATGCCAAGACGAGTGGTAATCATGCCCATAGGATCGGTGATGCCGTTCCAGTATATGCAGGTGAGGACTGTGGTGAAGAGCATGTAGATTAGGGTGACTACTTCAACGCTCCAAAGTCCAGGCTCGTATTGTTTGAGAAGAAGTTTATTCACGTGGTGAGTTTTTTAGTTTTAAAGGCTATAGAAGATATAGAGACTATAGAAGCTATAGAGACTATAGAAACTATAGAGATCCTATTGAGTTTTATAGCCAGCCGTTTTCTTTGTACCATTCCATGCATTCCTTCACGCCTCTTTCAAGTTGCCATTCTGGCTTGAAGCCAAGGTCGCGTTGGAGAGGAGAGATGTCGCACTGCCAGTTGCGCTGACAGAGAATCTTATATTTATCGTTGTTGAGAGTGCCAATCTTCTTTGTCATGAGGGAGATGGAATTGCCTACTGAGCATACAGCACGGAGGAACCATAGTGGAGCTGTGATATGAAGTACTCCCTTGATGTCAAGTTCCTGCTGAATGAGGTCGGAAAAAGCGCGACTGCTGTAGTTGCAGCCATCGCTGACATGGTATATCTTGCCGTTTGCAACATCGCCCTTGCCAATGGCAGCGAAGATGGCAGCGACGAGGTCACGAACATAGACGAATGTGATGACCTGAGGCTTGAATCCTGCACCAAAGTCGATGTGTGCCTTGATGTTCTGAGCCATGAGGTAGTAATCCTTTTCGCGAGGGCCATACACGCCTGTTGGACGGAAGATGGTGTAGTTGAATGAAGAATGAAGGGCAAATTCTTTCAACCACTTCTCACTCTTCACCTTGCTTTCTCCATACGCTGTGTTTGGCTGTGGCTCGTCGGTGTCGAGCATGTCCTCATATTTGCCGTCCACCATCTCTTGCTTGATAGGACCAAGCACACTAAGGCTGCTGACATATAGAAACTGATTGGGCAGCATATCAAGAGAATTTAGAGCTGTGACGAAGTTCTTGGTACACTCGAAGTTGTTCTTGTCGAAATCCTCGGGATGCAAGCACTTCGTAGCACCGCCAGCATGGACTATTACATCCCACTTGCCGATACGTGCCTTGTATTTTGCCAACTGCTGAGCGAGTACCTCAGGCTTTGCCATATCGAGAAAAGCAAACTCCAGCTTTTCCTGTTGTAGCCATTTGCGACTTGAGTGTTCGCGCATGCCAGCCCAAGTTTCCATGCCTCGCTTCAATCCCTCTTCGCAAAGAAAACTGCCAATGAATCCGCTGGCTCCTGTGATGAGTATCTTCATGAGTTTATGAGTTCTTAAATATTTGAGTTATTGAGTTACTGTAGGTAACTTTTTGAATTTTAACTTTGCAAAGTTACGTGATTCAACTGGAAAAACATACAAAAACAAACATTTTTCAACATTTTAACGAAAAAGAAATTTCTTTTATAAAATAAATGGAGTATATTTGGAAGAAATATTGTGGTTGACGAAAAGCTTGGCGCTTTTCTTGACTGAAAACAAAAAAGAATTAATAATTACATCTAATTTATATGGGAAAGAAGAAATCAGGGCTCTTGAAGTCCAGCATCAACAAGAGGGAGATGAGAGAAATGCTCACAGCGTTCTTGGACAAGCATCCTGGTAGAGCATTCTCGCTAAAATCACTGTTCAGCGAGATGGGTATCACGCATCAGCCACTCAGAATGTTGCTGGTTGACGTACTGAATGAGATGCTGAATGAAAGTGCAATAGCTCGCAACCACGAAGGAGAAGTAGTGAACAATGCCCATTCACACACTGTGGAAGGCGTGTTCAACCGCACAGCCGGTGGACGCAACTTTGTGGATGCAGAGGATGGAGTAGGCATTTCGGTATATGATGAAGACACGTTGCATGCTCTGCCTGGCGACAGGGTGAAGGTGGCGCTCTTTGCAAAGAAGCGTGGCAGCACCAAGCTGCATGGTGAGGTGATAGAGATTGTGAAGCGCAGAGAGAAGCCTTTCGTAGGCACATTGCAGATACATCATAGCGTAGCTTTCCTAATCACATCCAACAGTCAGTTGCAGAGCGACATCGTCATTCCTGTCGAGAAACTGAAGGGGGCAAAGAATGGTGAGAAGGTAGCTGTGAAGGTAGTGGATTGGCCTACCACAGCTCGCAACCCGATAGGTGAGGTGATAGATGTGCTTGGTGCGAGTGGTGAGAACGAAACAGAGATGCATGCTATCCTTGCTGAGTATGGTTTGCCATACAAGTACCCAGAGGCTGTGGAAGCTGCTGCCAACAAGATTGACGCTGGCATAACTGCAGAGGAGGTGGCTAAAAGAGAGGACTTCAGAGACACATTTACAGTGACTATCGATCCTCGCGATGCCAAGGACTTCGACGATGCCATCTCGATAAAGAAGGTTAAGAATGGAGTGTGGGAGATTGGCGTGCACATTGCTGATGTTAGTCACTATGTGCGAGAAGGAGGCATCATTGATGAAGAGGCAAATCAGCGTGCTACTTCTGTGTATCTCGTTGACCGCACCATACCTATGCTGCCAGAGCATCTCTGCAATGGCATCTGCTCACTTCGTCCTGATGAGGAAAAATTGACCTTTTCTGCAATCTTTGAGATGAATGAAGATGGTGATGTGCTCAATCATCGTATCAAGCATACAGTGATAAAGAGCAACCGCCGCTACACCTACGAAGAGGTACAGGCATTGCTTGAAAAGAATGGTGAGGCTACTGAATGCGAATTGATTCGTCAGGGCAAGGCTGTGCCTACTCTGCCTATTCCTGCTGCTGAGGTATTGGCGGACAAGGATTTGGAGGAGTTCCGCATCAACCTTCCAGCTATCGATCCTGCCACTATACCTGTCACACCAGTGCCTAACGACCATCGTGAGGGGCAGTATGCAGACGAACTTATCACGCTCAACCGCATGGCAAAGACTCTGCGCAAGAAGAGAATGGAGAATGGCGCCATCAACTTCGATCGTGAGGAACCACGATTTGAGATAGACGAGAAGGGTAAGCCAATACGTGTATATTTCAAAAATGCCAAGGATGCTAACAAACTGGTGGAGGAGTTCATGCTGCTTGCCAACCGTGCTGTGGCAGAGAGCATCGGCAAGGTGAAGAAGGGGGAGAAGCAGAAGGTGCTGCCTTACCGTATTCATGATCTTCCTGACTCAAACAAAATTGAAAATCTTGGCAGTCTTGCTGCACGATTTGGATTTCACCTCATCACAGTGGGCAAGAAGGAAGATGTGGCAAAGAGTCTCAATAAACTCCTTGTAGATGTGCGTGGCAACAAGATTCAGAATCTTGTGGAAATGGCATCGCTTCGCGCTATGCAGAAGGCAAGGTACAGCACATACAATATAGGTCACTACGGACTCGGTTTCGACTACTACACACACTTCACATCACCAATCCGTCGCTACCCAGACCTCATGGTGCATCGTCTCCTCACTCGCTATGAGGAGGGTGGGGCAAGTGCAAGTCAGAAGAAATACGAAGCCCTTTGCGAGCATAGCTCAGCTATGGAACAGCTTGCTGCTGCTGCCGAAAGAGCGAGCATCAAGTATAAGCAGGTTGAGTTCATGAGCGACAAGATAGGTCAGGAGTTTGATGCCCACATCAGTGGCGTGACCGAGTTTGGCATATATGCAGAAGTGGATGAAAACCACTGCGAAGGATTAATCAATGTCCGCTTCCTTGGTGATGAAGCTTTCGACTTCGATGACCGCAATTATTGCCTCGTTGGTCGTCAGTCTCGTCATGTCTTCTCACTTGGCGACCCAATCCGCATCAAGGTAGCTCAGGCCAATCTCTTCCGCAAGCAGCTTGACTATGAATTTGTGAAGAAACTCACGGCCGATGCAGTTGAGAACACATCATTCTACAAGAGTTTTGTGGATATGGACAAGAAGCAATCTAACGGCAGGAAAGGTAAAATGTCTAAGGTCGTGAAAGGTGTGAAGAAGAAAAAGAGATAAGCTTTGACGAAAAGCTTAATGTTTCTCTTTCTGTTAGAAGAGCCTCACAACCATAATAATATATTTACTAACCAAATACCGCAAATGAACAAAAAAATAACCTACCTCTGTATGGCAATTACAGGTTTAGCCCTTTCTGGCTGCAAGACAACGCCTCAGTATGGTGAAGCACCTCTTGAGGAAGTGATAAATGCAATGACTCTCGAAGAGAAAGCACAATTCGTAGTCGGAACAAACCGTCTGCAAGAAACGCCGCCCGATTCTCCTGAAGGCATCAAGCGCTACCCAGAATTTGACCAATCAGTCCTTGCAAAAGCTGAAGGCAAAGAAGGACAGGAAGCATGGGAGGCAATGCAAGCCGCTGTTGCCACTCTCCAGACAAAAGGCAAGGTGCAAGGCGCTGCAGGTCAGCACTTCGAGATTCCTCGCCTTGGCATTCCAGCCTTCGTGTATGCTGATGGTCCTGCAGGAGTGCGCATCGATCCAAAGCGTGATGGTGATGATGGCGAGTATTACTGCACAGCTTTCCCTACAGAGACAGCCCTTTGTGCCACATGGGACCTCGACCTCGTGGAGCGTACCACAACGGCTATGGGTGAGGAAGCTAAGGAATATGGCGTGGATGTACTTCTTGCTCCTGCCATCAATATCCATCGCAATCCACTCTGTGGTCGCAACTTTGAGTATTTCTCTGAGGATCCATTCCTCGTGGGCAAGATGGCTGCTGCCTACATCAATGGTGTGCAGAAGAATGATGTGGGTGTGTCGCTCAAGCACTTTGCAGTCAACAACCAAGAGACACACCGCAATGGCGTGAATGCCAAGCTCTCCATGCGTGCACTTCGTGAAATCTACCTCCGTGGTTTTGAGATTGCGATTCGTGAGTCACAGCCATGGACTATCATGTCTTCCTACAACAAGATAAACGGCACGTTCGCCTCAGAGAATGGATGGTTGCTCAACGACATCCTCCGTCGCGACTTCGAGTCACCATTCCAAGGATTCGTAATGACCGACTGGTGGGCTCAGGAGAATGGCGTGCGTCAGCAGCTTGCTGGCAACGATCTCATTATGCCTGGCACACAGCGTCAGCTCGATGAAATCATTGCAGGTGTGAAAGATGGCACCCTCCCTGACAGCATCCTCAACCAGAATATCTACCGCATACTCAAGACAATGGAGCGTTCCACTGCTGCCACAGGATACAAGTACAGCAACAAGCCTGACCTTGCTGCACATGCCAAGATCACTCGTGAAGTGGCTTGTGAAGGCATGGTGCTGCTCAAGAACGATAAGTCTGCCCTTCCTCTCCCAGCATCAGCAAAGGTTGCCCTTTTCGGCAATTCATGCTACGACATCCTTGTGGGTGGATCGGGCTCAGGCAACGTAAACCGTAAGTATAAGGTCTCACTTCTCGAAGGCATGGAGAAGGCTGGCTTCACAGCAGACAAGGCTGTGGCAAAGTCATATAATGACTACCTCGATGCCGAGAAAGCGAAAGTGCCTGCTGAGAACTTCTGGACAGTGCCTGTATTTGACGAACTCCCACTCACTGAGGCACAGGTTGATGCAGCAATTCAAGAGGCGCAGTACGCCATCATCACCATCTGTCGAATGGCAGGCGAAGGTGGCGACCGCAAGAACGCTCCTGGTGACTACTACCTCAGTCCTACTGAAGAAGCAAATGTCGCTCTTATCTGTAATGCAGCACATAAGGCTGGTAAGAAGGCAATCGTAGTGCTCAACATGGGCAACATCATCGACCTCAACTCTATCCTCGCTGCCAATCCTGACGCTATCCTTCACTCATGGCTTGGTGGTCAGGAAGCAGGCAATAGCATCTCTGACGTACTCTCTGGTTCTGTGAATCCATCAGGCAAGCTCCCAATGACATGGGCACGCAACTATGAGGACTACATCACCCACAAGAACTTCCCATTCACAATTGGCGACTCTGTCACTGTGTATGAAGAAGAGATCTACGTAGGCTACCGTCAGTTCGACAAGGATGGTCACCAGCCACTCTACCCATTCGGCTACGGACTGTCCTACACCACATTCCAGTACTCAGACCTCACGGTTCAGACCACATCTGACGCCTCTGCTTACATAAAGGCAACAGTCACAGTGAAGAACACAGGTACAGTTCCAGGACGCGAAGTAGTTCAGCTCTACCAATCATCTCCTGCTCCTGACATGCCAGTCAAGGAACTCAAGGCATTCGCAAAGACTAAGCTTCTCCAGCCAGGCGAGGCTCAGACTCTCACCCTCACGGCACGCAAGAGCGACCTCACATCATGGTCAGAGTCAGCTAACAAATGGACTCTTGCTCCAGGCGAATACACTTACTCTGTTGCAGCCAATGCCGCTGACGTGAAGCTCACTCAGAAAGTGAATATTAAGTAAAAACGCTTATGTAATCTTGTCTAAGCAGCAAAATCGCTAAGTCAAGTTTTTATAATGAACATAAAAGGCAGAAGGTCTCATCGAGACTTCTGCCTTTATTAGTTGCTATCTAAAAAACATCAGAATAGTTATTTCACTATCACCTTGTATGTGTCGCACTTGCCGTGGTGGGTGAACTTGATGAAGTAGAGACCAGGGGTGAGGTTGGATGGGAGGGTGTAGGTGCAGTCGGGAGAGAGTGGGGAATCATTGGTGATGATGCCTGATATGCCGAGCATGCTGACGTGGACGTCAGATGATGATATGCCGCTGCTGAGCTGGACACGGATTGGATGACCAGGGATTGCCATGCCAGAAATGAGCTTGACACCATTACAGCCTGGGAGATAAGATGTTGGGAGAGTGGCATGAGATGCTTCTATACCAGTGATGAGCTCTTGGAGAGCTTGGTTCTCTTCGCGTGCTGTAGATTCGTCATAGTCCTTTTCTGTGAGAGTCTGCTCGTTGAGGTTCCACTTTGTATAGAGGTCAGCAACTGCGAGGGCACCAGAGCCGAAGCGGACGCGGTAGTCGTAGTGCTTCTTGCGCTGGGCTTGGTTGTCTGCGTTGGAGTAGATGTAGTCAGTGTTGCAGACAACGAGGAAGATGACGTTGTTGGCTGGGCGGTCAGTGAGGTCGATCTGCATCTTGCCACACTGCACAGGCTGTGAGTAGTAGTTTGTGCCGCTCTTTGTCGTGTAGCAAAGCTGTGCACGCATCTCTGTGTCTTCTGGACGGAATTCTACTGTGGCTGTCGAAACCTTAGAATCGACGTGTATAGGGATGATGTTGCAGCCCGACCAGCCTGGGTTTGTGAGCGTGTCTGGCGCAAGCCATCCGTCAGCAGAGTTCTTGGTGAGTCCTTGATACATAGTGAGCTTGAATGGCGCCACTTTGATCCAGTATGGTTCCCACTCGGCACCGATGGTAGTGCCGAAGTTGCCGTTGGTAACGGAGCGGTAGCCGTTTTTCCATTTTCCTATGTCGAAGAGTGCCATGCGCGAGCGATACTGCTGAATGAGTTGACGCATAGTTTCTTCACTGCCCACGGCATTGCTCACAATTTTGAGAACGTAGTCGTTAGTGCTGCTTTTGTAGTTGCGCCAAATGTATGGAATAGAGCCTTTGCCTGCTATCTCGCCAAGGATGATAGGGAATGCGTTGCCGTACTGTGTGCCTCCGAGCAGTGTGCGCCATGTACAGATCTGACCGTTGTTGCCGTACATGTTGACACCTTCAGCTGAAGGACCGCCAAAGGAACCATCCTGAAGCCAACCTGAGTAGCACTCGATAGGCATGAAAGGCGCGATGAATGGGCAAGCATCGAGGAATCCAGGCTGTCCCTGTATGTCGTAGCGTTCAGAGTTCATAGCAGATTGCAGCCATGTGTTGCCTGCCTCGTGGAACCATGCAGACTTGAATCCATTGTCAACTATGTCGGCAAAGATGGCATGGATGCCTTCGTGAATCATTGCCTCGCGCTGATAGTCACCGTCATTCCACTTCTTGTCGGCATCGTCACGGAAGCGAGAGAATGGATAGTATGATGCCCATACGCAAGCGTAGTTTTTGCCATCAACGAACGTATTGCCTTGGTAGCCGCCTTTCTCATCTTTTGAAGTATTATCGTTAGAAAGGCCTGAACCGAAGACATACACGAACGACTTGTAGCCGTCGCGTGCGCTAAGGTCAGGTGGCCAGCCCATGTAGTCGCGGATGTAGGTGAAGTCCTCATCATACTTCTTCACCATGTTCTCTGCAGCTTTTTTTGCTGTAGCAGCATCGCCGCACTCAGCGTTGAGATTGTCGCCCCAGAATGCCGACCACCATTCGCCCACAACTTGATTGGCTGCTTTTCCGTTTTTCTGCTTGAAGCTGTGCACCTTCTCTGGCTTAGAGTAATTGCCGTAGTTGAATTTGGCATCACTCTTCCAGTCGTGAGAGAACTGAGGACATTTGCCCTCCCAAGAGAATGGTGAGCCAAGAGGCTCTGTCTGCACGTCAACATAGAAATAGCAGTTGCTGAATGCCTCAGTCTTGCCATCGAGTGTGTAGCGTCCTGAGAGAACATAGTAGCCAGCGTCTTCAGGAACGGCTTGTTTTATTGTCCAGGCAGAGTTTTGTTTGAGCGATTGGAGCGATTTTCCGGCTCTGTTCTTCCAGGAGAAGCGTCCTGTGGTGGCACCCTCAGGAAGTATGCAGTCGAGAGTGATATCTTCTCCTGCCATCACTTGGATGTAATTTTGCTGCATAGGCGTCTGCTCGTTGATGCGCACAGAAGGCTTTACTTTCCACGAATCTACCGCATCGGCACGGTGCTTTATGCGCTCTACAAAAGCAGGCTGGTCGGTGCTGATGATGGCATCGGCTGTGGACATAGTGACATTGAATACATATTGTACTGTGTCGCTACCCTGCACAAACATCTCAGTGAATGTGAATATATCGCCTTCGTTTACTTTGTCGTTGTAGTGTGCTATCTTGAACACGCCATTCTCGTATTTGCATGCGATGCGGCGCGACGTGTTGGTGGCAGAGGTAGCTATGCCTTTGGCTGTGAACCAAAAGCCGTATTTGCCAAACGAGTGGGATGAGTATGTGCTGTTGCCGCTTCCTTGTTTTGCAAGAATCTTTATCGTTTCTGCTTCAATGCCTGTGTTTAGTGAGCTGAGGTCTGCGCGATTGAATGCATCGCAGAGTGCATCGGTGTTTGCTTGAAATCGAGTTGTCTCTTCCACAGTCTTGTTCACGTTGCGAGTGAGTGATGTGGTGTAGGTGATCTTTGAACCTGCAAAGGCACTCATGCCTGCTGCGGCAAAGAGGAGCGTAAGTATTTTCCTTTTCATAGGTCTTTGGTATTAATGTAAAGTTTCCATTTTTGCTAATCTGGGGACAAAGATAGGGAATATGAAACAAAAAAAGCAGTAAGAGCGATAGAAATCTGCTTTTACTGCTTTAATTTGTACTATAGTTATTCTGTTTGAACTATTCTTCTATTCACTTGATTATTCTAAAGTCAATTCCTTGATGAGGCGCTTAGCGTGGCTGTAGTCGTCAATGACTGAGAGTACCCAGCGGATATCGACGCAGATGCAGCGTTGAAGGTTGGCATCGAACTTGATGTCACCAGACATAGCTTCCCAGTTGCCATCGAAAGCAAGACCGATGAGGCGGCCCTTGCCGTCATAGACGCCTGAGCCAGAGTTGCCACCTGTGATGTCGTTAGTAGTGAGGAAACAGAGAGGGAGCTTGCCTGTCTCAGGATCGATGTATTGTTTTGAGAACTTGCCAGACTTCATCCACTTCAACACTGGCGGAATGAGCTCGTAGTCCATCTTCTCTTCCATTGTGCCAGATACCAGAGCGTTCTCATACTTGTTGATGAATGACTGAGGAGATGTAATCATAGATGTAGCCTCTTCTTTCAAGCCTGTTGTGCCAGGGGCGAAGTTGATTGGCTGGCAGAGGCCATAGCTGAGACGGAGAGTGAAGTTTGCGTCTGGGTAGTAGTCCTTGTCGTGGTTCATCTCGCGGATACCATCGCCGAGAAGGCGCTCGTATTCGTCAACGTTCAAATCCCTTGCTGCCGACTGGAGCTTCTGCATCTTCATCAGCGATGCCATTGCAATCTCAAACATAGGATCGTTGGCAATCTCGCGGATGTCATGCACTTTTGCAAGTTCCTCTGGATGAGTGAAGATGGAAACCTCGTATAGCTGGTCCATCATCATGTCAACCTGCTCTGGAGTGGTGCGGTCAGAGTCAGCCATGTTGATAATCTCCTTCTGATAGTATTTGAACATCTCCTTGAACTGCTTCTTGTCAGTCTCGACATCAATGTCTTTGTAAGTCTTCTCCACGCTCTTGGCGAAGTCGTCATCGTCATTGTCACGCATCACACGCATCATTGTGCTCATGGCGAAGCTGAGGATATCGCTGCCCTGGTATGCGCACTCAATCCAGAGGTTGATGTCGTGGTCAATGTCAGAGCGCTTTGCATAGATAGCTTTCAGAGAGTCGAGTACACCAACGTACTGAGCGTGAGCAACAGGGTCGGATGCAACCCAGGCAGCAAACTCTTTCTCCAGCTTCTGCTTCTCGTCCACTACCTTGAGGTTCTCGAGCGCTTGGTTCATGCCGAGCGAGTTCTTCCAATAGTTAGAGCAGCTTGCATACTTGGAAGCATACATGATGCGGAGAGCATCGCTGCTATGCATTGCCTCGCGAAGTACGTTGATCTTCACTGTGCGCGAGTTGTAGCGTACGTCATACTCGTTGCGCATATTGTTTGCAATGCCGTAGCTGCTGAGGTAGCGGTCGGTAGAGCCAGGATAGCCGAGAGTCATGGCATACGAGCCTGGCTGATAGCCTTGAGTGCTGACGTGAGCGTAAGAGATTGGGTGATAAGGCACATTGTCTTCGCTATATTCAGCAGGCTGGTTGTTCTTGTCAGCATAGATGCGGAATACGGAGAAGTCGCATGTCTGGCGAGGCCAAACCCAGTTGTCTGTGTCGCCGCCATACTTGCCGAGGCACTGTGGGGGAGCGAACACGAGACGAACGTCATCGAAACGCTGATACACAGAGAGATAGTACTTGCTGCCCTTGTAGAAAGGGTTTACCTCGCTGTAGATGCCCTTGGCTGAGTAGTTTACCATTTGCGTGAGCTGGTCGCTCACTGAGTCGATGGCTGCATCGCGCCATCTCTCGTCTGCGCCTAATGGTGCTGCGCTTAGAATGAGGTCGGTGACATCCACTGTCTTGAGGTGGAATGCAACGTAGAGATCCTCATTTGGGAGTTCCTCTGCGAATGACTTTGCCACGAAGCCGTCTTTGAGGTAGTCATGCTTCACTGAAGAGTGCTCTTGGATGCTGCCAAAGCCGCAGTGGTGGTTGGTGAAAACGAGTCCGTCTGGGCTTACCACCACGCCAGAGCAGAAACCGCCAAACATCACGATGGCGTTGTTGAGCGAAGGATGATCCTCGCTGTAGAGTTCCTCAGGAGTGAGCTCCA
This sequence comes from Bacteroidaceae bacterium, assembly GCA_045600665.1. GTDB lineage: Bacteria > Bacteroidota > Bacteroidia > Bacteroidales > Bacteroidaceae > Minthosoma. Next base: position 7,061 of record JAZRYI010000102.1, on the reverse strand, counting down.
ATCCGAGAGTACGAAGCAGAGAGTCGGTCTTGGCAGGAATGTGTCCCACCACCCACATGCCCTCATCGGCGCGTGCTGTGGTGTTGAACAGCGAACCAAGCACAACCAGCGAGAGAAGGATTGATTTGAGTCTTTTCATCTTTTCCTTTTTAAATTTTTAATTTCAAATATAGTGCAAAGGTAATCAGTTATAATCTGACAAAGAAATTTTCTTGTGCAAAAATTCGTAATTATCAAAAATAAGTTATAATTTTGCACGATTATTAATTGATTATTGGTTAGAGTTGATAGTAGATGGAGTTGAGAAGGATGAAAGAATTAAGGTATATGTAACTTTCATTTTTCATTTTTGTTCTTTATTAAAAACATGAAACGCTCAGATTTTGAAATAATGGCACCAGTGGGCAGCCGCGAGAGTTTAGCAGCTGCTATCAATGCTGGAGCGAACTCAGTATATTTTGGCATTGGCAAGCTCAATATGCGCTCGCATTCTGCCAATGCTTTCACCATTGATGATTTGAAGGAAATTGCTCAGATTTGTCATGAGCATGGCTTGAAGTCATACCTCACCGTCAACACAATCATATACGGAGAGGACATTGATACGATGCACGAGATAATTGACGCAGCAAAGGAGGCTCACATCTCTGCAGTCATTGCGAGCGATGTGGCTGTGATGACATACTGCGCCAAGGTGGGGCAGGAGGTGCATCTCAGCACTCAGCTAAATATCAGCAACATCGAAGCGCTGAAATTCTATGCTCAGTTTGCTGATGTAGTTGTGCTGGCTCGCGAACTGAACATGTGGCAGGTGCGAGACATCTATCAGCAGATTATCGAGCAGGATGTTCGTGGTCCTAAGGGTGAGCTGATTCGCATCGAGATGTTCTGCCACGGTGCGCTGTGCATGGCTATCAGCGGCAAATGCTACCTTTCGCTTCAAAATGCTGGCAGAAGCGCCAACAGGGGTGAATGCGTGCAGATTTGCCGCCGTGGTTATGAGGTGACGGATTTGGAGACTGGCAATCAGCTGAATGTGGATAACAAGTACATTATGTCGCCGAAAGACTTGAAGACTCTCGACTTCATCGACGTGATGATGAATGCTGGCGTGAGGGTGTTCAAGATTGAAGGCAGAGCCCGTGGTCCAGAGTATGTTCACACTGTTGTGAAGGCATACGACGAGGCTATTAACAGTGTGATAGATGGTTCGTTTGCCACAGCTGATGCCAAGAAGGAGGAATGGAACGCTTCTCTTGCTACGGTGTTCAATCGTGGCTTTTGGGACGGATACTATCAAGGTGCAAAGATGGGACAATGGTGCGAGGTGTATGGCTCGAAGGCAACTGAGAAGAAGGTGTATTCAGCAAAATGCACCAAGTACTTCGCTAAGATTGGCGTGGGCGAGTTCCTGGTTGAGAACATCGACATCAGCGTTGGCGACAAGATACTTGTGACTGGCACCACAACAGGCGCATTGATTCAGCAATGCGAGGAGATACGTCTCGACGAGGGGCAGGTGCAGAGCGCTACGCGCGGTGACATCATTTCCATCAAGGTGAATGACCGAGTTCGTCCTGGTGACAGATTGTACATCCTTCAGCCTGCGGATAGATTGACGCAGCAATAGCATTTCATAATTATAACTTACATCACCATGCGGTACACACTTCGATTTTTGGCATTCTTGCTCACTCTGAATTTTTCTTTGAACTCTTTCGCTCAGAACAATGAAGAATTGGAGAGTGTGTTGATGTATATGAAGACGGCAATGAGGTATAGCATGCTACGTCCTCAGGAGAAGGTGTATCTGCATCTTGACAACACAGGATACTTCAAGGGTGAGACGATATGGTTCAAGGGCTATGTTGTGCGCACTGATGATGGCGGTCCTACAGACTTGAGTCGCATCCTGTATGTCGAACTTCTCAATCCTTCTGGTGATGTGGTGGAAAAGCGCGTGCTGCCTATTGAGAAGGGCATTGCATACGGCGACATAAAAGTGGACAGCATCATGACCACAGGTTTCTATGAGGTGAGGGCTTACACTCGCTACATGACCAACTGGGGTGCTAACGCTTGCTTTTCGCGTATATTGCCGATATTCAAGGCTCCGAAGAAGGAGGGGGATTACTCCAATCCACAGCTTGATCAAATCAGCTATCGCAAGCGTTTGAACAATGAACGTGCTGGGAGCATTGATGCTGGCAATGAGAATATTGTATCTATAAAGGAAGAAGGAACTGCTAAGGATGGCAATGATAAGGCACATTTCTATCCTGAGGGAGGCGACATAGTGAAAGGTTTGCCATCGAAGGTTGCCTTTACGCTTGCTAATGACGATGGCATGCCGATTCATACGAATTGTCAGATTGTGAACGGCAAGGGTGAAGTGCTGTACAGTTGTCCTACGGACAGCAATGGCTATGGCATATTCACGCTCAGAGGTGATGAGGACAATGCGTATTTGCAATATGCAAAAAACAAGAAGCAGTCTCTGCCAATGGTTAAGGATGAGGGGTGCTCGATGCTGATGGATGTGCTGAATGACGAGATGCTGCTGGTGGATATTTATGCTTCGCCAGCTGTGCAAGGCAGGATGCTTGGCTATAGCATGGTGCATAATGGCAAGATAGTGCGCTGCGACACGCTGACGGCTGCACCTCATGTGACGAGGGAGTTTGTGCGCGCCAATTTGCCAGCAGGCGTGAGTCAGTTCACGCTTTTCGACAGCGATGGCAAGATTCTGGCTGAGCGCATGTTCTTTATTCGTCCAGATATGGATGGAACGGAGCGTGTGAAGATAACAAGTCCTACTGCCACTCTCAAGCCTTGCGGCAAGGTGACGTTCAACGTTGAGGCTCAGCCAGATGCTAATCTTTCTTTCTCTGCTGTGGATGCAGAGGGAATGGTGAATGGAAGCGTGGGAAATATGTACACGTGGATGCTGCTGTCCAGCGAGTTGAGAGGTTATATAAGGCATCCTGAGTATTACTTCGAGTCAGATGATGAAGAGCATCGCCGCGCTGCCGACCTTCTCATGCTTGTGCAGGGATGGAGGCGATACGACTGGAACTTGATGTCGGGTCAGAGCACTTTCTTGAAATTTGAGCCTATTGAGGACAAGCAGTATCTGTTTGGAAGATTGCGCCAGAAGTCGAAGAAGAATACTGTGGATAATGTGTGGTTGGACACTAAACTCTACAATCGTCAGGGTATGGTGGTGGATGGCAAGACAAAGACTGATTCTTTGGGCAATTATGTTTTCATTCTTCCTGAAGTGGAAGGCGAATGGAACTTGTCCATCAACACAGGCAAGGCGGATAAGGACGGATATTGGAAGGATGTAAATTATTATATAGCTATTGACCGAAACTTCTCTCCGGCTGGCAGATACGTTTCACCTATCGAGGCTGCTGCCGTGCCTGTTGACGATTCAAAGAACTTCAAGTGGACGTTCTCTGACAAGGATGAGGAGTGGGTGAGCATAACTCGCAAAGACCATGTGCTGCAGAATGTGACAGTGAAGGCGAAGGGCAGGTTCTGGGATCGTACGAACTGGGGCAATGAGAGCAATGCGAGAATGAAGTCGCTCATTTATTACAATTGTGATGACTATGCCGACCGCATTGCAGATGAGGGTGAGGAAGTGCCATTGTTTGCAGACTGGCTCAAGTCTGCCAACTCATTCTTCGATGGCGACTCAACGCCTACCGATGTTTACATTGCTGAGCCTGACACTATGGACGAGTCGTCCAAGAATTCGGCTACGGGTAGAAAGATGGTGACAGAATCAACTGATCCTCCTATGGATATTCCTGTGGGCAATATACGTTTCTATGCAGATGGGTTGATGTACAAGAACCGTCCTATCGTGTGGGTGATAGACAATCAGTTCTGCACTGTGACGAGGTATAATCGAATGAAGAATATCAATATCACAGTGAATGATAATGCTGTGAACACTGGCATAGAGTTGCCTATGGATCTCGACGAAGTGAAGTCGGTGTACATTTCCGAAGACTTGCAGGAGCTGCATTCACACCTCATGTGCCAAGAGATAGAAAGCTCTAATCCCGTAGTGCTGTACTGCTACACGCATCGCTCTTTCAACTACAAGCAAAAAGGCTTGCGCAACACGCACTATCAAGGCTACAATGTGCCAAGCACATTCCAGATGGAAGACTACAGCGTCATACCTCCAATGGAGGACTTCCGACGCACTATCTTTTGGGTTCCAGAGGTGAAGACGGATGCTTATGGCAAGGCTGTGGTGGAGTTCTGGAACAACTCCTCGTGCAAGGAGATGCACATCAGTTGCGAGGGCATGACATCGTCAGGCAAGATACTTACAAACGAATAAATTAACAACAAAATATGGCTGAAGATTTTGACATTCGCGAACAGCAGCAATCGAAGAAAGACAGGGACTTTGAGAATGCTCTGCGTCCGTTGAGATTTGAGGATTTCAGCGGTCAGCAGAAGGTGGTGGAGAACCTGAGCGTATTCGTTGAGGCTGCGCGATTCCGTGGCGAGCCACTCGACCACACGTTGCTGCATGGTCCTCCAGGACTGGGCAAGACTACTCTTAGCAACATTATTGCAAACGAACTTGGGGTGGGATTCAAGGTGACCAGCGGTCCTGTGCTCGACAAGCCTGGCGATCTTGCTGGCATCCTCACTTCGCTTGAGGAGAACGATGTGCTTTTCATCGATGAGATTCATCGTCTCTCGCCTGTGGTGGAGGAGTACCTATATTCTGCCATGGAGGACTATCGCATTGACATCATGATTGATAAAGGTCCTTCGGCACGAAGCATACAGATAGACTTGAATCCTTTCACGCTCGTTGGCGCTACCACACGTTCAGGACTCCTCACAGCTCCTCTTCGTGCTCGTTTCGGCATCAATCTGCATCTTGAGTACTATGACGCTTCTGTACTGACGAAGATCATCCTCCGCTCCGCACATCTGCTTGGCGTGCCTTGCGATTTCGATGCTGCTGGCGAGATAGCAGGACGTTCTCGCGGCACTCCTCGTATTGCAAATGCTCTCCTTCGCCGTGTGCGTGACTTCGCACAGGTGAAGGGCAATGGAACGATTGATCTTCCTATCGCTCACATGGCGCTTGAAGCACTTAATATCGACCGCTTCGGTCTTGATGAGATTGACAACAAGATACTCCTCACCATCATCGACAAGTTCAAGGGTGGTCCTGTGGGTGTTGGCACCATTGCAACAGCCATTGGCGAAGATTCTGGTACGCTCGAAGAGGTATATGAGCCATTCCTCATCAAGGAGGGATTCATCAAGCGCACCCCACGCGGTCGCGAAGTTACGGAACTTGCCTACAAGCATCTTGGTCGCAATCCTTGGGTGAACCCAAACGACCGTAGCGGCATGGGCAACTTATTTGCATAATAGAAATGACTGTTATATATACATCACCAATATTTGGCCCTATCCACAGCAGAAGACTTGGTGTGTCGCTTGGCATAAATCTCTTGCCAGGCGATGGCAAGTGCTGCTCGTTCGACTGCATCTATTGCGAGTGCGGTTTCAACCACGACTTTGTCCCAAAGCAGAAGCTGCCTACTCGTGAGGAGGTGCGCGAAGCATTGGAGGCGCAGCTGCAGAAGATGCTTGCAGAAGGCCCTACGCCTGATGTCCTTACCTTTGCCGGCAATGGCGAGCCAACTCTCAATCCGCATTTTCCAGAAATAATATCAGACACTATTGCCTTGCGTGACAAGTATTTCCCAAATGCCAAAGTGAGCGTACTGACCAATGCGACTCAGATTGTTCGCCAGCCTGTGTTTGATGCTCTCTGCAAGGTGGACAACAATATCTGCAAGCTCGACACAATTTCGGCTGACTACATTTCTCTTGTTGATCAGCCAAATGCCAGCTATGATGTCAATGCTGTAATAGAAAAGCTTAAAGAGTTTGGTCCGCGCTGCATCATTCAGACCATGTTCATGAAGGGTGAATACAGGGGCAAGTCAACGAGCAATGTCACTGACGATTTCGTTGCTCCTTGGCTCTCAACAATCAAGGATATTAATCCAAAAGAAGTAATGATATACACCATCGACCGCGAAACGCCTGTTCAAGGACTTGAAAAGGCATCTCACGCAGAATTGGATTCGATAGGCGAGCGTGTCAGGGATTTAGGCATTGTGTGCAAGGTAGCATATTGAAGTGCTAAACCTTGCAAATCAGAACTACTCAAATTGCAGTTCCAGTTGCTTCGTGCCTAACAGATTGAATGTCATGCGGTGGTAAGGCGTGGTGCCGTGCAGTTCTATGCCACGGCGATGCTCTTTTGTTGGATAGCCTGCATTGCGATCCCAGCCATAGTGAGGAAACTCTTCGTGGAGTTTCTTCATATAGTCGTCACGATATGTTTTGGCAAGAATGCTTGCGGCAGCAATGCTGAGATATTTGCCGTCCCCCTTCACAATGGTTTGGTGGGGCAGGTCTTGGTATTTATAGAAACGATTGCCATCGATGATGAGGTGCTGAGGACGCACCTTGAGTCCGTCGATGGCGCGGTGCATAGCGGTGATGCTTGCACGCAGAATATTCATCTCGTCAATCTCTTTCGGAGTGACGATGCCAACAGACCATGCAATGGCGTCACGCTCAATCTCTTCACGAAGAGCATAACGCTGCTTGGCAGTTAATTGCTTGGAATCGTTGAGTTTGTCGTTTTGATAGTCGGGTGGAAGGATTACTGCCGCAGCATAGACGCTGCCAGCCAAGCATCCTCTGCCAGCCTCATCACAGCCAGCCTCAATGACTCCTTCTTTTAAGAATGGTAGAAGCAAGAGATAAATGAAAAATGAAAAATGAATAATGAACCTTAGCTCGCCGTTAGGCAATAATTTGGATTTCTTTTGACTGCAATGCTTTTATTGTAACGTGAATTCGACGAATTGTGTTTGATTGTTTATGCGCAAGCGCCATGTTAAGAAAAACCTTTGAGAACCTTTAGCTCGGCGTAGCCAAACAGAACAAAAACAAGAAAAAACATTATGGTTTTTCTTTTGTTTTCTTTT
>JAZRYI010000101.1:0-4400 GCA_045600665.1 Bacteroidaceae bacterium | reverse complement strand
GCACTATACTGATGAGACATTGAAGCACTTCAATGCAACGGATGAAGATGCTGCTGCAGATAATAACGGACTGACAGTTTCAGGATTCGCGACGGTGTATTTTTATGTGACAGACCATCCTGAGGATTATGAACTTGATGGTGTGACCTACATAAACGGAAAGGTTCGTTTTGCTATCAGAACTACGGGGCGATATAGCGACAACATCTTAAAGCCGATGAAGGCTATGGCTATTGTTGCATACGGCAACTTCACAAATGAGAGCCGTCAGAAGAGTGTCTATAGGAGTCGCACATTCACCAGGTTCTTGATGAAACAGAACACATGGGATATAACATACAGAAATGTCGCCATGCAACTGGGCGATGTTTCGGGGTTGTCAATTCCTTTGAAAGATGGGTCGTTTGCGGATTTGAGTGGATATAGTGCATATCTGAACAATGTTTTCTTCAGTGGTCATATTGAAGAGTTGGACATTGCAGATCTGAGTGACGAGAGTGGATTGCTTATTACATATTAAATGATTATCAAACAGATATAAATAAAAAACAATAAACATGAGAACAAGAAATGATGACAAATGGGCGATTCGCCCATATTCAAAAAAGGAACTGGCTCTGGGCTATGCACCTGAGCTGACGGCTGGGGGTGCGGTGAAAAGACTCGGCATGTGGATGAAATATAATCAGCAGTTGTGGGATGAATTGCTGCGATGCGGCTACAGACCTCGCCAGAAGCTGTTCACACCTCAGCAGGTGGAGATTATATTTCACTTCCTCGGTGAGCCTTAACGCTTGTGCGGTGAGAGCCTTGAGACTCTTGCCCTGCATGTCTCGTGGGGCTTGCGGTGCAGGAGTTTGACAGTCTGAATGTTACGAAAAACGGAAGAAGGAGTTGCTTGTGCGCTTTATGCACTTGCAACTCCTTCTTCTGTTTCTGGCTCAGACCTGTTCCGCAATCTTTGCCTCATTCTCATTGCGATAGTCGGTCAATTCTTCTACCACATCGACAAATCCGTATGCCACAGCCACAGGTATCATTTCGTCAATATGCTCTATCAGATACTGCCTGCGCTTTCTGATGGCTGCTTTCTGCTTCAGCTTTGATATGGCATCTTCCCAATAAGGGCGGTAGTTCATCATGGTTTCCTTAGTGTACAAACCAGCCATGCTTGCTATGTCTGCGTGTTCTGGGTCTGTCACGAAGTTTTTCTGATGTTCATCAGCCTCATAGCCATCTTCTGAGAGTGTTTGCAATGTGCGATGAACAAGCTTTGAATATCGCTCTTTGTCTTTGCATAGTTCAATCAGTTCATCACGCACATTTTGCAAAGGCTGGATATCATGTTCCCAAGGGTGGTAAGCTTCTGCCAGTTCGCCTAAGCACAATATGGCATGACGAATAGTGAATGCATCACGGTCATTTTTAGCCTGTTGCCTTTCTGCCTCTTGTTGCTTTATCTCTTGCTCTGTGGGAGGCACACAGTTTTCTGGGGTGATATGAATCTTTTCTTCTTTATCACCAATCTGCACTGTGAGGTCTATGCTTGGCTTTGGCTTGGGTTTGCTACGGAAGAAATCGAATATTGACATAGGCTGTTATTAGTGATTGATACTTAGTGTAACGATAGGGTTGAATACTTTGCAAATGATGCAGAAAAGTATGATTTGAGTCACAAAGATAGTGATTATTTCCGAATAGCACATCACAAAAAAGGCTGTTTGTGCTTTTTCTCTGTTGTGGAGTGTCAAATATGAGTGCTTTTTTAGCTATTATTGATGTGCAGAGATTCATTTGACAGGCTGCGGAAGATGGTTTGCAGGCATAGGCATAAGGCAGGATAATCCGTTATCAGCCATTATAGCGACGGAAAACGACAATAACGGTTACTGCAAAATCTGCTTGTCGTAACTTTGCACTCGAAATCAAGAAACTACTACCAAAACTATTGCCATAACTAATAGCGAAAAGAAAATGAAAGTGAAACTAATAAGGTATTTCGGCAATGATGCCGTGACCAAGAGCTTGCTTGTGGTGGATGCGGCAGGTGAGCGATTTGAGTGCGAGGCACGAGAGACACAATTCCGAAGCTACACGGAGCCATTTGCAGGTAGCCGCACATTCTGTTTGCCCGAGGGTAAGCTGATGGGCAGAATACGCAGCACTCTTGTGTCGCCACTCACTCTTTGCATCGGGCGAACATTGCGGAGCTGCTGCACATTAGTGGCTTATGACGAAAAGCGTGAGTCGAAAGCAGGGTACATACTTGTAGGCAAGGCTGACAAGAGTATTTCGCCAGAAGAAAGATGTCTGCATTCTCAGAAGGAAACCTTTGAGACATTGTCAGCTTTGTTGCGCAAAGCATACGCCAAGGGTGAGAGCGTGGACGTGGAAGTGAACCACTTCGACAATGCAAGCACCTAAAACTCTAAAGATAAAAGAATATCATTGGCCAATATATATACATGTGTTAATCAATCAAAATTCAAAAACCAACTAAACCAACTAAACAAACTAACTAATTATGGGACTTCAGTATCGTAAATCAAAGATGATCCTCAACTTCCTTGAGGACAAGCCAGAGGTGTATAAGGCATCTCAAATCAACTATCCAGCAGTGACATTCAAGCAGCTTGTAAACGAGTGTTCCAACTCGTGCGGTGTAAATCCTTCACAGACTCAGGCTGTGGTGACTGCGCTCATCGACCGTCTTGTGCACTACATGGAGATTGGACACCCTGTAAAGATGGGCGACTTCGGTTCTTTCAAGCCTACTTTCCGTTCCAAGTGTACAAGGCACATTGAGGACGCAACAGCCAACACCGTGACAAAAAAGCTTGTCCGTTTCTATCCTGGCAAGGCATTCCGCGACATGCTCACAGAGCTGACTATTGACAGTGCTGCTGTGGTGCTTGACGACGAGGAGTAATGGTTATTGCCTAATTGGTGTGCGAGTGTCATTCGGATGTGGACAAAGACAGTTTCTGACCACACTCTGGATGGCACTCTTTTTGACTAGTCAAAACGAAAGGAAGAGGAATGGAAATCAGCGAGATTCTAAACTGGGTGTTTGGCGGAGGAATTGTAGCCACGCTCATAGCAATTGTAACTCTTAAATCTACCGTGCAGAAAGCCAAGGCAGAGGCAGAGCGAGCTAAGGCTGATGCAGAGACGGTGAGGATAGACAATGCGGAGCACGCCACACGAATACTGATAGACAACATCGTAGAGCCTTTGAGAAAAGAGCTGAATGCCACACGCAGGGAAATGGCGAGGCTGAGAAAGGCTCTCGACAGTGCCAGCACATGCGAGTTTCACAGCACGTGTCCTGTGCTTGGCGAGTTGCGCATTACGAATGAAGATGGAAGAAGAACAGAGAAAAGCAATGAGGGCTGAAACGGCAGTGTGCCGCTCATGCCCTCATTGCTTTTCTTATTGTGGAATGGTGTCGGTCAAAGTGATAAGATTGCCAAATGGACCGCTAATGCTGCCAAAATTGTAATCGCTGACAAATAAAGTGTGCTCGTCCTCAAATTTGGCATTAAAGCCTCCATGCCAGTATTGCACATTGAAATAGAGACTCTTTGCTTCAAACTTTATTGAAGCTTGCTTCTTTTCGACCACCTCACTATACTCTTCCGACATTTCCTCTGTCTTGGTTATCGTGTCGCACATTTCTTCTGTTCTGCTTGGGTAATCATGTGTTATCCTCTTTATAATCTGTTCAAGCGAGACAAATTTCAGTGAATATGTGATTTTGCATTCTTGTGTGAAGTCTGCATCGCGTTCGTCTGTTATCCTTTCATTGTATGTGTACGAATAAGTCTTGCCAATAAAGAAATAGCTCTTCTCATCCTTCTTTTTCTCCACGCTGTCATCATCTTTGTCGCAGGAGATGGCGAGCAATGAGCAGACAGCCAATAAAAGTAAATATATTTTCTTCATGCTACTGAGGTTTTTGAATGTGAATTAAAGTTTTTGCAAATATAGTGCTTTTCTGCTGAATGACCATACGGAAAAACAGGGTATATGCAATAATGGCATAGAATGATGTGGATTATCAATAATAATTTATGCGAATCCGAGCAATGAAGCGAATCGTCCGTGACAAATGGGTGATAGATTTTATTGTAGATGTGACTTTTTGCGGTAATGATTTCCCTGTAGGCACACCAACCTCACCTCCTATCCATCATATCATAATGCTTACATCCGATTATCTGTGCAAGCAGATTTCTTCTTGCTCTGTCAGATATGCGGATGACAACATTCTTTTCTTCCATACGAAGGAAGAAGCCAATGCCGCAAAATGGAGGCTGATAAATTATTGGTGGTATGAATTAGGCATGAGAGCAAAAAGACATACAGTGTCGATTTTCCCTCTAACCAAGCCTGTGGAT
>JAZRYI010000100.1:0-7367 GCA_045600665.1 Bacteroidaceae bacterium | reverse complement strand
CATCCACCGATGTTATACCAAAGGAAATGCTTATTGTCAAGATAGTTGGCAATAGCCATGAAGCCTTCTGCACCCTCGCGTTTCATTGCTTCCACCTTGTAGGTGTATTTCTTTGCAGAGATAGGGAGAGGGCACGTAGCGATGGCAGGCTGTTCGTTGGAAGTCTGAACATAGTTGCCATTCTCTACCGTCCATTTTCCGTTCAGCGGTGTCCATGTAGAGAAATCGCCAAGACTGGTTTCCTTGCCATCGATGATGAGGCGAGGGTTGCGGTACTCCACGGTGGTGTTGTATGCCGCCAAACCTACATTTACAGGTTTCTCTTCTTCCACCTCTGCTACCTCTGGCATCTGCAGCGACCATGAACAATCTGTCTTCAGAACACGTGTACCTATGTTGTTAGGGAAAAGCTGCTGAACGTAGTACGATGGTGTTCCCATGCAGTCGCGTGAGTTGAAGCGTATCATGTCAGGACGCCAGCGAGCATCATTCTCATTGACGAAGATAGGAGCGTAGGAGTTCATCACCACCACATCGCTGTTGTTCTCCATACCCATCATATAGACTGCCTCGCCAAGGGCAGCGTTGAGGTTGCCTATGTCGCCAAATTGACTCGTCACGGCATATTCGCCAACATAAACCTTGTGACGGTCGCGAGGATAGGTGTCATACTTATTGAAACGCTCTGCAAACCATTTAGGATTGCGATAATAGTGCTCGTCCACCATATCCACAGGATAATTGTTGCGCCAGCTTGGGTTGTCAGTACTCCAACTCTCCACGTTGCCTATGCACTTCACGTTAGGGTACTTCGCCTTGATAGCATTGTAGAACTGAATGTAACGCTCTGGATAGTGGTCTGACTGGTCTGAGTTGTTATCCATGCTGTAGTTGTAGTTCTCGTTGCCAATCTCGATGTATTCCAGATTGAAAGGTTCAGGATGACCATTCTCTGCACGCTTCTTGCCCCACTTCGATGTGACAGGACCATTGGCATACTCCAATGCGTCCATACATTCCTCAATCCAACTGTCAATCTTGTCGTAAGGATCACAGCCACCATGCCAGATGCCTACATTCACAACATAGAGAGGCTTTGCGCCAAGGTCTTCGCTCAGCTGCAGGTATTCATGGAAACCGATGCCGTCACTCGTGCGGTAGCCCCAATTGACATTGGCATGTCCTTCACGCTCCTCGATAGGCCCGATGGTACGCTTCCAGCGGAACGCATTGTCAGGACTCTGCTGTCCCTCCACGAAGCATCCACCAGGGAAGCGCATGAATCGTGGATGCATGTCGGCAAGCATCTGTGCGAGGTCAGGTCGCATACCGTTAGGACGGTTCCTGAATGTAGGTGGGAAAAGGCTCACCACGTCAATCTGAATCTCGCCAGCCTTGTCTGCTGTCAATACGAACTGCGCCTTTGCATCGTTGGCAGTAGCGATGAGCTCCGAACTCACCTTCTTCCACTCCTTCTTCACATTCACCTTCACAGGAGCAGAAGCAAGCACCTTTCCATCTGTGCCAACAAGCTTAGCGGTGAGAGTTCCCTTATAGCCCTTGTCGCTTCTGATGAAGAACGAGAGCTGATATTTGCGTCCTTCTACGGCATTGATGCCCCAGAAACCTTCGTTGCGCACACCGTCTCCCTTTTCGCTCATCAGTACGTTCAAAGCATTATGCTGCACGCCGTTCAGAAGATTCTGCTGAGTGAGACTTATCTGTGCACCGCCCTCTGCCGACCAACTTGTAATGCCGGGTTTCTGTCCCTCCTGACTTCGGTTCCTTCCTCGTCTGTTGCGAGAGCCAGGAGCCACCAAGTCGTCCTCAAACGAGCGGTTGCGGATAAGTTCAGCATAGAGACCACCATCAGCGGCATGGTTTATGTCCTCATAGAATATGCCATAGTGTGTAGGGCTAACAGCGGGACCTTGATTATTGGCATCAACATTGATAACTACCTGTGCCGAGAGGCTTGTGGCCATGCTTGACATGAGCATTGCCATACAAATGTTTTTTGTTTTCATATCTTTGTCTTTTTAATAATCCTAATAGGTTTCCAGATGATCATTTAGTCTTTATTTTTATTTTTTATAATAGGTAACCAGTTGCAGTATGTCAGCATTCGCCAGATCCATTCGAGTGGTCAGTATGTGAAACATCTAAGCCAAAGGTACTCTGGCGGAAGAACCATGCACAAGGTTGAAGGTCGAGGGCGTAAACCAACGAAGAGGTGATGACGGGCAGAAAGAGAAACTCCAAGTAAAGCAAATCCACGCATAGCGTCCAACACCTTCAGGCGTTTCTTTACAGGGCCTGGTTGTATAGTATTTTGAAGTTCAGTCATTATCTGTTCTCTGTAGTATATACAAACCAATCGTAATCGGCATAGCCATTTTTATCCGTACCCTGTGCAAAGACACCGAGCATTACCCCGGTGAATCCACCAATGACCTCGGTAGAGAGGTAGCGGAAATCCATCTTGCAGAGCGTCTCAAACGACTTCCCATTCTCAGAAATCTGCATGTAGTAATACGCTCCATCTGAACTGATGCGAAGATACGCCTTCTTGCCCTTCAGTGTGATTTCCTTTTCTGAATGAGCAAGTTCGCCAAGACGGATATTCGGACGCACAATAAACTGTCCACCACGATTCTCCACAATTACATCATAGTGATTGAGCGGAGCTGCGTATGCTGTTATGCCAGTTTGTGAGCCCTCTGCAAGATGAGAAGCATCAAGCAAGGTTGTGGCAGTAAACGACTTCTCTGTCTGTCGTCTTGAAACGAATGTAGGAGAAGTGGCAGCATCGAGTGGAGTAGTGGTTGGGTGCAGGCGAAGCCATCCCTTGCGCTCAGTGAGCGAATAGCATGAATAGTCGGGATTGCCGATGCTCATCCATCCCCAAGGCAAACCGATGGAACTGTAACTGTCTGTAGGTACATTGCGCTTTACGTAGTTGAACTCCTCACGCTCAGGATCCGTAGCCATAGGCACTTGCGGCAAAGTCTTGCACTTCATATCTACAGACAGAGTGCCATTGCCATTCACTACAGGCCACGCATTCTCATCCCAACGCACAGGAGCAAGCATCGTCTCGCGTCCCATCACATGCAGCAGGTAACCGCTTGTGCGATAGCCAAGACAAATCATCCACCACGATGAGTCGGGTGCTTGCACAAGGTCGGCATGACCGAGCCCTTGAATCTCGCTTCCTTGCATCTCCATGTTGAAGTGGGAGAGGATAGGATTGGCACGATTCGATTCGTAAGGTCCGAAGAGAGAGCGGCTGCGGAGTATGTTGACCTGATGACCATGCTCTGTGCCACCTTCTGCAAGCATCATGTAGTAGTAGCCATCCTTCTTGTAGATGTGAGGTCCTTCAGGATAACGACCGCCAAGTCCAGTGCCAAGGTGATGAATATCACCGAGTTTCTTTCCTGTCTCTAAGTCAATCTCGCAAATCTTGATGTCGCCTTCTTTCCAAAGGAAGTATGTCTTGTCGCCCTCGAAATAGAGCGTAGGGTCGCACGAGCCGATGGCAAAGTCAATCACAACGGGTTCCGACCATTCACCAGCAGGATCGTCTGTCCACATATAGAAATGACGACGTGAAGGGAAAACCGTAGTGACCATGTAGAAACGCTTGTTGCGCTCGTTGTAGCGGATTGTTGTGGCATAGATTCCTCCATTTGTCCAACCAAGTTCAGGATTCTGCTGAGAATAAAGACCCGACAGATCGAGCTGCGAAGGGCGTGTAAGGCAATTGCCCACCTGCTTCCAATGGATCAAATCTTTGCTGTGAAATACAGGTACTCCAGGGAAGTACTGAAATGTGGAGTTGACAAGATAAAAATCATCGCCAGCTCTGCACACCGAAGGGTCAGCATGAAAACCTGGCAGCACAGGGTTCTTGAATCCTTGTGCAAATGAGTTGCAAATAGTAAGCAACAGCAGTAGTGTTAGAAATACTTTCTTCATATAAAATAACAACTATTTTGTCTTCAAATAAATTCGGTTCTTATTTCCTCCTCTCGGCTCCAGATAACCAAATTCCGAAAGCTGGCGCAGATAGCGCTTCGCTGTGGTTGCAGCAAAGCAAAACTCCGAAATGATGGCTTCCGTTGTCGTTTCCTCTTTATCGAACATGAATACCATAATGTCAGCAAGTTTATCGGCCAAAGAAGGCTTTATCGACCACTTATCGACCATTTCCTGGATAAAGCCTTGTTTATCGACCATTTCTGCTGATGTAGAACGAAGGAATTGGTCGATATCCGACTGCAGATGCTCACAATGCAATGTCATCATACAATCAAGGAAGGCACTTTAAGATACGACATGTATGATTTGCCACCCAATCCTGCCGTAACATTCAGTTTGCGCAGTTCGCCACGAGCTGATGAGAAATCGCCCCCCATCGAATGGTGTTCCGAACCTGTGCGAGCCATCTTTCAATTATTCAATCCCTCCTGTGTCAGCGGAATGAACTTTATCGTTCCGTCGCTGTAGATGTCGCATTATATAGAAATTAGAGATGACGCTTCGCACCTCGTAGAGGCAAGCTACGCAAGTTGCTTTTCTCTATATTCTATTCATTCAACCATGACGTGCAATCACATCAACAAGTTCTCTTGATTCTCTATATTCTTGATAATATAAACGAAAGGCTGTTTCAAAAGGTGGGAAATTTGAGTCACTTATACCCACTCGTTTGTTCAAAATGAATACACCAATCCATATTTCTCATGGAGCTTCTTCAATGATCCGTCTGCCTTCATGCGCTCGATGGTGTTGTTCACAGCCTTCAGCAGGTCATCCTGCCCTTTGCGCATAAGCACTCCGATGAATCCGTTGGTGAATGGCTTGTCAATGAGCGGTGCAGCCAGACGATCATCAATGCTCACATAGTATGGAGCCTCTGTTATCTCGGTTATCATGATGTCAGCCACGCCTTCGGCAATCAGTCGAGGAATCTCCAAGTTGCTCTCGTGAACAATGATTGTGGCATGAGTCAGCTTCTCCTTGGCGAGCAGTTCGTTGGTTCCGCCTGGGTTCACCATTACCTTGACTTCGGGCTTGTCGATGTCTTCCAACGATTTGAACTTGTCAGCATCAGCGCGTCGGCACAGAATGGTCTTTCCGTTGGCAAGATATCCTTCACTCATCAGCATGGTTTCCAGACGCTTGTCTGTTATCGTGATGCCACCGATAGCAAGGTCGAACTTCTGCGGTTCCTCCAGCACGTCCGCTGTGAGAGTAGGCCAAGATGTCGGAACGAATCTTACGCTCACTCCAAGTTCCTTCGCGATTGCCTCAGCCACTTCGATGCCAAACCCTGTGTAGCTGCCATCAGGCTCAAGGAATGTGAGAGGGTGGTAGTCGCCTGTTGTTCCTGCCAGAAGGACGCCGCTCTGTTTGATGCGTTCAATGGTTGGCTGACTTTCTGTGTCGTTATCTCTATTGCATCCGGGGATGATTGCTGCAACTGCACCAATAAGGAGCAGTAATGAAAGTGTGTAGATCAGTTGCTTACGCATGACTATTGAAAATTGATTTTTGGTTTATACTTCTTTTCTTTATGGAATTCACTTGCGGGTGATTATTTCACGACATAAGTGTTGAACGAATGTGGAGTGCTCTTTATGTTCAGGAACTTTCCGTCAATCTGAACACTAAGCTGTTTCGTCTCTGCCGTGAAGTTGCCTGCAACTACCACGTAACCAGTGCCATGTCTGTACACTACGACAGGATTCTCCGAGCATTCACGACCTGCATATCCTATCATTTCATCGCCCTGGGCAATGAAGTGGCTGAAATGCTTGTAGGCAAAGTATTCCGCAGTGTAGCGAGGCTTGCGTGTCTGGCTGTCCACTTGCACCAGCGCATTCTGTGTCCATCCCCATGTGGAAGTGCCATTGTCGGTGAGAATGAAGTTCCAGTTGTAGTATTCATCCACTCCGTTGCCCAGATTATCGCACAGAAGGAAGAACGTGTGCTCGCCAGCTTTCCAATCCATTGAGCCATCACCACACTCGCTCTCTGACATCATGATGCGCAGGTTAGGGTAGCGCTCACGCAGCTGCGGCAGATTGTTGCGGCATTCCCATTGCGTGCCGATGCCTGTGATGTTCTGCTGAAGCTTAGCATCGTCGAGCGTCTTCTCCACATAGTCAAGACGGTTTGTGTTGATGGTGCCCAGCCATAGCTCCACCTCTGGGTGATGCTTGCGCAGCGCTGGAGCAAGATACTCATTGTTGAAGCGAATCGTTCCCTCCGCTGTCCAAGGGCATCCAGGATAAGGAGTGTAGCTGTATGCCTCGTTCTGATACATCACCTTCGTGATAGGCAATCCCTGCTCCTTGTATAGGTCAATGAAACGACAGAACATCTCAGCATAGCATTGCAGATAGCGAGGATCCTGAATGAGATAGCTTTGAGTGGCAAGTCGCTTTGGGAACACGCCGTTGCGGTCGCCAAGCAGCTTCATCTCGTCAGGGTCAAGTTGACGCCCGTCATCCATGTACAGCAGATAGTCTTTCGCTGGATCCTGCTTGTTGTACTTGCTCGACAGCACGCAGTACTCATGGTTGATCTTCATCCATGCCGGAGGGCTCCAAGGCGACATGAACAGCTGAAGTGCTGGCTGATACTTCTGAGCCGCACGAGCAAGAGGAATGATGTTGCGCTTGTCGTGGTCGATATTGAAATGCTTGAGGCCGAAGTCGCCATCCACATCGTCGCAGCTGTACCACTCACGCGCATAGTCGTTGGCATTCATCGACACGCGTCCGTGGGTGAAGCGCAAGTCGCCATCGGGCGCAAACATTCTCTGCATCAGCTCGTCCTGCTCGGCGCGAGAGAGGAGATTGAACGCATCAAGGTCAAGTTCATTGAACGTAGTGCCCCAAGCGCGGAAAGGGACACCCTTCTGATTCTTCTCCACACGGACAACCGTGTAGCCCTCAGGTGTCTTGGTCAGCGCCGTCTTCGCCACCTTCCATTCTGCCTTCTCTGTAGTGACATATTGAGTCACGCTCTGTGCATGGGTTGTCACGCCCAAAACCATTGCGATAGCTATGCTAAGTTCTTTCTTCATAGAGTATTATATGGCTGTAAAATTTATAACAGTAACATTTGGGCACAAATGTACAAAAACAATCCGAAATACACAAGGTTTGTGTCCATTTTGAGAGTTTCATTTGGAAGATATAAAAATTAATTATTATATTTGCATTGAAATATGAAAAAATCGGCGCATGTACATTTTTCCGTGGATAGCCCACTTCGCAGCCTAACTGATGAGGGATGGTAAAGATAGAGTTTGGTAGGTTGAGAATAAATGATTACCTTTGCAGCATCATTAT
>JAZRYI010000099.1:0-61126 GCA_045600665.1 Bacteroidaceae bacterium | reverse complement strand
TATGCTCATCAATTAAAGGTCGTGGCGACAAAGGTAATCAAAATCTGCGACATACGTGCTGATGGTGATCACTTTTCATTCCCTTTGACGAGCCGAAGGCCTCATGCACGTTTCATAATTCTTATTATCTATGCATTATTGATGATTTTTCTTGTACACCACAAAGTCGGAGAGGGTTGCCCAGCTTGTGTTTTCAGAATATGTGGTTTGGTAGATGCCAAGTTGAAGAGTGTCGGACTTGACAAGCATAGGGCTGCCTGGCATGTCGATCCAGTTCTTGCCATCGGCAGAGCGACGAGCATAGAGGAGATTGCCGCTGCGCTGTAGCTGAAGCCAAGGGTCGTAGTCCCATCCGTTCTGTACGGGGAACTGAGGTCTGCCATGATTAACTTGAGTGAGCATGTTGCCGCAGTTGTATGATGGGAAAACGCCGTTGTGGACGAAGGATTGTGGCGATTCTATTGCTATGATGCCGGCTTCGTTGTATGCAGGAGTCTTTCGCTGTTTGATGCCGTCGAAGTCAGATACGCGCGCTTGCATGACGAAGTCGCCTGTGACTGTCTCGAGAATCTTTGCACCGTTTGCTGCTGGGTCGTCGTTGAAATCAGGTGTGCTGGCAGAGAGCTTGATTGACTCGGGGTGAGAAAGAATCTGGAACTGCTTAGGATTAACATCGACGGTGGCTGTGAGAGTCTTGTTGAAAGTGTGCTCATCGTCTGTGATGGTGACAGAGCAAAGCTTGGTGTTCTTCTTTTTGCCATTTGTGATTTGATAGTCGTAGGAGAGGAGGCCAGTTTGGATTTGCTTGCCTTCACTGTTGACAACCGACATCTTGATGAAGTCGGCAGTGAGAACTTCGCACTTGAGCTCCATGTCGGAATCGGAGAATAACATCTTGTCATTTGTGCTTGAAGGCATTGAGTATTCTTTCTCGATTTCTGATGTTGTGAGGGCTTTGTCGTAGAAGCGGAGCGAATGCAGGTAGCCACTGAACTTGTTGGCTCCATCGAATGAACTGCCAAGCGTGATGCTGCCTTGAGGACGTATCATGAGGAAGCTGTTCTTTTCTGTCACAAGTTTGCCGTTCAGATAGATGCGCTCATAGTAGCCATCGTAGGTGATAACCCAGTGCTGCCATTCACCTTCACCTTGCTTGCACTCGCGTGGACAGCCGAAGTTTTCGAATGATGCGTTGTGGGCAATGAGTCCGTTCTGCCGATCGGTTCCTTGGCGGAATTCAATTGTGGCGAGGTCGTTGCGACGTTGAGTGAATTCAGCTACTGTCTCTATGGCTGAGACTGATGGGTTGAGTGTCCAAGCCGAGATGGTGTATGGCGCATTGTATGTCATAGTCTTTGGCAGAGAGAAGTCGCTCTGCAGTGTTGTCTGACCATCGAAATAGAATGCGTATTTTCCTTTCTTTATCTCTACGATAACAGGTTCGGTGCCTTTGAATGCACCTCCTGGAGCGTTGCTAATCTCAGTTAGGGATACAGGTTTGCCTTGAGCATAGTTGCTGGCATTGATGTCGATGATGAGGTTGCCTTTTTTGTATGTGGCAATGCGGTCGGATGGGTCCACGTCCTTCTTGTGGAGTATTGGGTAACCTTCCTCAACTGCTTTGAGGTCGATGTTGTCGGTGTTTGGAAGCAGAGCAAGAGGGTTGTTCTTTTTTGTGGCATTGAAGACCTTCAAGTTCCAGATGGCTGGGAAGTGACCGTTCTTCTGGGTGTCGGTGATGGTGATGCGTATGTAGCGTGCCTTGGCTTCGCCTTGATCCACCATAGGCGAACCTTGCTGAGTGTTGTCTGTGCGGTCGGAATAGATTGTCCAGTCAATTCCATTGAGTGATGTTTCAATCTTGTATTGATAGAAGAAAGTAGGGAACTCAAACTGAGTCCATACTTGATTGAAATTCTGCACCTTGCCTAAGTCTATGCAAAGCCATGCTGGAGCGTTGCAATCTTGTGCTTTCCAGAGTGTGGCATTGTTGTCGTCGGTGGCATGTTTAGGCAGGAAGAAGTCGTTGTAGTGCGATGATGCTGTGACTTCGGCTTGGTAGGCAAGGTTAGGGCATGTGTTCTTCTTTGCCATCTGTGCAAGCGAGGCAGGAAGGAGACCGTCGTGGGTTGGAACGATTGGGTTGATGTTACCTTTGTCATCGAATGTGAGTTCGTCGATGCAGATCTGACGGTTGAAGCCATGAATAGCCTTTGGAATGTCGTGGCGATGATAGACTATGTAGTAATGATCGCCATCCACGAAGATGGAGTGGTGACCTGGGCCATGCACAGTGTTGTCGGTGTTGGTGGTGAGGAGTTCACCTTTGTACTCAAATGGCCCCATTGGCCCAACGGTGCTTGTTGCATACTGCACACGGTAGGTGTCGGTGTGGCATGAGCCTGACGAATATGTGAAATAGTAGATGCCGTTGCGCTTGAAGACGAAAGGTGCTTCGAAAATGTCCTTCAGCTGTGTGTTTGGAATGATGGCTTTCTTGGAGAAGAATTTGTCGGCAGCTATAGGATATGGATTGTTTTCTGTCCAGCGGCGCGCATTGCGCTGTTTCTGAAGGTCTTCGATGTTGTAATTGCCATCGTTGAGCTTTGCTACGCCACAGCCAAAGCCATCGTAGATGCCCCATGTGGTGAAGTAGAGATATTGCGAGTTGTCGTCATCGGTGAATAGCTGAGGATCGAGCGTGATGACATTGTGGACATAACGGTCGGGCACCATAATGGCATCAGAGGTGCCGAGTATGTTGTGCCATGGTCCAAGCGGAGAATCGGATTCGCCTACGTTGATGTTGCATGGCTCGCAATAGTAATAGCGGAATTTGCCGTCAGGCTGCTGCACAACGTCTGGTGCCCACACCACTTCTGTGGTAGGCCAATTGAGAATCACATTCTTCCAGTTGACAAAATCCTTGCTCACCCACACTTGTGCAGGGCCGTAGCCATTGCCTGTTCCATCTGTAGTGGCATACAGATAATACGTGTCTCCAAACTTGCGTATTGTTGGATCGGCAAAATAGCCAGGAATGAATGGGTTGAGATTGCCCGGTTCATTCCATGCTGAGCCTTTCACTGGCGAGGGTGTGTACTCTTTGCGCTGCGCTTGTGAAGTAAGGGTTGTGAGAATCAATAAAGGTAAAAGTAGTTTTTTCATTGAATATAGCTTTGATTTTTGGTTTTATGATGAATGTCTATCTATATATCTTGCGCTGATTGAGGGCTTGAGTGTACTTCTTTGCATTCTGCAGATGCTCAGAGTATGAAACTGCAAAATTGTGAGTTCCCGAGAAATCCTCTTTAGCACACATATATATATAGTCGTTGTGAGCATGATTAAGCACGGCATCGATGCCTGTAATTGATGGCACACATATCGGGCCTGGTGGCAGACCTGTGTTCTTATATGTATTGTATGGCGAATCAACAGTGAGATGCTCATTGAGTATGCGACGAAGACCGAACTGCTGCAATGCATATTTCACTGTAGGGTCGCTCTGCAAAGGCATACCGATGCGCAATCGGTTGAGGTAGAGGCCTGCGATGTTTGGCTTCTCGCCATTATTGGCTGTCTCACTATCAACTATGCTTGCTATAGTGACAATACCTACTTTGTCCATCTCTCTGCCTGCGTATTTTGACACATCTCTTATTTTTTCAAGGCGTACATCATTCCAGAATGCTTTGTTCTCTTTCACCATGCGCTTCATGAGATCGCTGACAGAGAGATCCCAATAAACCTCGTATGTGTTAGGAATGAAAAGGGCATGTATGCTCTCCTTTGTGTAGCCAAAAGCACGAAGGTTGTCTTCGTTGCAGAGATACTCTGCAATAGAAGCAGAATCTGCCATCAAATGCTGTGATAAGCGCGCAGCCATATCAGGCATCGTGCGCACGGATGGTACCACGAGCTTGACAGGCAACTCATTGTGATTGCGAATGTGACGAATGAGCTGAAGCACAGATTCGTCCGGCGAAATCTCATAGCGACCAGTTTTAATTTTCTCTTCAAGCGACAGAGCGTGCGACAGGATGTCGAAGGCAGCCATACTGCGAGGCTTGCCAAGCGTCTCGATTTTTGAGCGCACAGAGTCAAGGCTGTCATCTGCATCTATGTACAGCGAAACGGGTTCATCTACAGAGAAACCGCTATTGTAAATTATGTATCCTCCAATTCCTATTGCTGCTGCCAAGCAAGCGATGAATGCTGTGAATGCTTTTGTATGTTTAGACATATTTTCTGCGTTTTACTAATTATTATAGGCAAAGTTAGGAATTCTTTGTCGAAATTAATCTCTATTACCAAAAAGTTTTATAACTTTGAACAAAATTTAAACATTAAAGAATAAAAGCATGGAAAATTTCAAGGATTTGGTGCAGAAGCGCCGCAGTGTTCGTAAGTTTACAGAACAGGACATTCCTGCTGAGGATTTGCAGCTCATTCTTCGCGCAGCGTTGATGGCTCCAACCAGCAAAGGCACTCGTGGATGGCATTTCATTGTAGTTGACGACAAGGATATGCTTGAGAAACTGTCCCTATGCCGTTCTATGGGGAGTCAGTTTCTGGCAGGCGCAAAGGCTGCCATCGTAGTGCTTGGCGATAGAGAAGTGACAGATGTGTGGTGCGAGGATGCATCCATTGCTGCTGTGACAATGCAGTATCAAGCAGCTGATCTTGGATTGGGTAGTTGCTGGTGCCAGGTGCGCAATCGCTATCTCGACAATGGTGAGCCATCAGACAATATCCTACGCTTCTTGTTGCACTATCCAGAGGATCTCTCTGCAGAATGCATCATTGGCATTGGCTTTCCTGCCATCGAGCGCAAGCCGCAGAATGAAGACAGTTTGAAGTGGGAGAACGTACATATTGGCAATTTCGAATGATAGTTCTTATTGGAGCAGGCAATCTTGCGACAAATCTTGGCAAAGCCTTGAAAGTCAAAGGCTTTGAGATAGGTCAGGTATATTCGCGCACTGATGCATCTGCTAAGTCTTTGGCAGATCTGATTGGTTGTGGATTCACAACAAACGTGCAGAGCATTCGCAAAGATGCAGACGTGTATATAGTGTCGATAAAAGATACAGCACTTGCACAGTTGGCAGATCAGTTTACTGATGGAAGAGAACATGCATTGTTTCTTCACACAGCTGGCAGTATGCCAATGGACACCTTTCATTGTGAAAGAAGAGGAGTGTTCTATCCAATGCAGACATTCACAAAGACAAAAGAGGTGGATTTCAAGGAGATTCCTGTATTCGTCGAAGCAAACCAAGAGGACGATTTGCTAATGTTGAAAAGCATAGCCAATGCCTTGAGTGATACAGTATATGAACTCAACAGCGATGATCGCCGCTACTTGCATCTCTCTGCAGTGTTCTGTTGCAATTTTGCTAACCACTGCTTTGCCATTGGCGAAAAACTACTCAAAGAGCATGGAGGCGTGCCTTTTTCTGTGATGCTGCCGCTGATAGACGAGACGGCGCGGAAATGTCATCTCATGTCGCCAAAGGCAGGACAAACAGGGCCTGCTGTGCGCTGGGACGAGAATGTGATAAACAAGCAAATTGACTTGCTTTCCGATATGCCACAAATGCAGGAAATATACAAGCTGATGAGCAAAAGCATACACGATAACAATGATTAACTACGATTTGACAAAAATAAAAGCACTCTTTTTCGATGTGGATGGAGTACTATCGTGCGAGACAATCACAATGCATCCTAATGGCGAGCCTTGTCGCACGGTGAACATCAAGGATGGCTACGCTATGCAGCACGCAGTGAAGTGCGGACTTGTTGTCGCAATCATTTCAGGCGGAAAGACTGAGGCGATGCGTAAGCGATATGAGGGACTTGGCGTGAAGGATGTGATACTGGGTGCCGCTGTGAAGATACAGTCGTATGAGATGCTGAAGGAGAAATATGGCTTGAAGGATGAGGAAATCCTTTTCATGGGCGATGACATCCCTGACTATGAGGTGCTGAGCCAGTGTGGCTTGCCTTGTTGCCCAGCCGATGCGGCGCCAGAGATTAAGTCGGTGTGCACATACATTAGTCACAGGTGTGGCGGAAAGGGATGTGGACGCGATGTGATAGAACAAGTATTGAAAGCAAAGAATTTATGGATGCACAACTCAACAGCCTTCGGGTGGTGAACGAATACAAGATAGTGCTTGCCAGCAACTCGCCTCGCAGAAAGGAGTTGCTGGGAGGCTTGGGCATTAGCTTTGAAGTTAGGACTCTGCAAGGCATTGACGAGTCCTATCCCGACACATTGCGTGGCGAGGATATACCTAAGTACATCTCAGGAAAGAAAGCTGAGGCGTATTTGCAGCAGATGGCATGCGATGAACTCATCATAACAGCAGACACAATTGTGTATGACAACGAGAAAGTGCTTGGCAAACCCAAGGATGCCAAGGAAGCCAAGGCTATGCTGCGTCAGTTGTCGGGACATTCTCATGATGTGATAACTGGTGTGAGCATAGTGACAAAGCAGAAGACGGTTCAGTTTGCTTCCACGTCAAAGGTGTTCTTTGCCGATCTTACGGATGAGGAAATAGATTATTACGTTTCCAACTATAAACCATTCGACAAAGCTGGTGCATATGGCATTCAGGAATGGATTGGCTTTGTGGGAGTTACGCGCATAGAAGGTTCTTACTTCAATGTTATGGGACTGCCTATTCAGAGATTGTACACTGAATTGAAAAACTTTTAATTGTGCTTATGACTGCTACGCTTCACGAACTTGACGAAATAGATATCAAGATCCTTCGAATTATACAGTTAAACTCGCGCTTGACCACCAAGGAGCTTGCTATGCAGATTCATCTCTCTGTCACTCCAACTTACGAGCGTCAGCGCCGCCTCGAACGCCTTGGCTACATCAAAGGCTACGTGGCAGTGCTAGATGCTAATCTGCTTGAGCGTGGATTCATGGTTTTCTGCAACATATCTATGAAGCAAATCAACCGCGACATTGCTCGCCAGTTTGCTGAGGTTGTGAATGGTTGGAACGAGGTGACAGAATGCTACAACATCAGTGGTGATGGCGACTACCTTATGAAGGTGTGCGTTAACAGCATGCAGCAATACCATCAGTTCATCCTCAATTGTGTTGGCAGCTTCGGCTATATCTCTCAGATACGCTCCCTATTCGTGATGGACACGCTGAAGTTGACTTACGGATTCCCGCTTTAATATGCGCGTGAAGAATCATTCAAACTTTCTTGCAGAGAATGGCTTTATGCTTTCATAGCTCAAGCAAATTGTGCTTGGGCCAAAAGCATAAGGAGCAATGTCGTACGGATTGTAATAGAATTCTACCGAATCCTCGCGCAAGGCAAAATTCTGGCTGATGAACATATCCGTCATGTCGAGGAACCCTATTTCCTTCAGAGCTTCCATGCTTTCTACCGCATTGTCCTGCATAAGCTTTTGAATGAGAAGGTCTTTCAACTCTTCGTGATGAACAGCAGGAAACACACTCTCTAGGTTCAAATACTCGCCTGTAAGCGCATCGAAAGTGAAGATAGTAGTGATACAAAGCGGATGCGCACCTCCAGTATATACATCCTCCGTCACTCTATAGTTTATTATGTTCTTCTTGCCATATTCTGCTTTGCCAGTGAGGTAGTCGTGCATTGATGGCAGGATGTCATCAGTATGAAACTCATCTTTCTTTTGGGCAATGAACAATTCCACAGCCTCATTCACATCCACATCCTTTGCCTGTCCCAGCACCATCTCCACCAACTGCTCATTTATTAGCTTGCACACAATTTCATTCTCGTCGTTCTCCGATTTCAAGAACTGCATGTCCACCCTTACGTCCATCATCCTGTCATCGCTGTCGCGCAGCACTGCCACCTCGTCATTTTCATCCAGAGTGGTAGGCTTCTCAGTGAGCTGCTCCAGTTTCTCCACGTCGTAGAACTCAATGTCGTTCCATTTGACGCCTGTGCTGCAGCTTGCCATTGGGAGTATAGCCATGCAGGTTGCCATGCATATTAATATGTATAGTTTTTGTAATTTTTCCATTATTTATTTTTTAATTTGGGCGCAAAGATAATGATTTTCTGTGGCTAATTATCAAATTTCGATGATATTATTCTTTTATTACGAGAAGAATGCATAATTTTGCAATTCGTTTAGGAATAAAAAGACGAAAATTCTTCACAAATGAAAAAGAGACATCCATTTTCTGACCTTGGCATGGTAATTGCCGTATGCGTATTCATCTGCATCTTCATAAAGAGCCTGCTGTTTGGATTCACTTGGGGCAGCATTGCTTGGATTGTCATCTCTTGTGCATATTTCTATGTCTCTGCTCGATACGATTCGTATAGCAAGAGAGTGAAAAACTCCACTGTTGCTTTCCTCATTCTCTCTGTAGTGGCAGCTGCTGCCGTAGTGATGTTCGACAAGAAAGCAATGCCAAAAATGCATGCATTCGAAGGAACGGGTGACACCATCCAGGATGCTCAGCTGATAGATGTAGGACCAAAGGTGACGATGTACGAGACATTGCCAGAGGACACTACCACTTATGCAAGCGACAGCATTGCAGAAGAGCAGGAAGTGACACTCGACGATTTGTTAGAAGAGGAAGCTAATCCAGAAACAGAGGGCGAAGTCGTATCAGACACCGCACACATACAATAATGTAATTCAGATTGATAAAGGAAAACTAGTAAAAAGATTTATTTTAGACAACTATGGCTATTATCCATTGCCCAGAATGCAATCGTGAGGTCAGCGATCGTGCTGCTTCGTGTCCTCACTGTGGCTATCCTATCAGTGAGGTTGGTAAGCAAACAGCGCAGCCAGCCGCACAGCAGCTATCTCAAGCTAATTCAACACCTGCACCACAACCTAAAAAAGGGCAAGCAGGTGCAACAATCGCTATTATCAGTGCAGTCATCATCGCTTTGGCAGGTGCTGCGGTATGGTATCTTTTCTTCCGTGGCGGTGGCGATGAGGAAGAGCGCTTGATGTATGAAAACATCATTCGCTATGAGCAAGAAGACAAACTCGACTCGCTTGAGGAAGCACTCGATGACTACTTCGACACTTACAATTCTGATGCTTACCACTACACTCAGCTCAAGGATCTCAACGAGCGATTCATGACCGAACGTGCCGACTGGCAGGCTGCTGCCAATCTCGTTTCGGCAGATGCTGTCCATCACTTCCTTGATCAGCATCCAGATGGCTTTTTCAGAAATATCGCTAACAGCAAGCTTGATACGCTGTCGTTTGCAGAAGCTGCTAAGGAGGACACAAAAGATTCATACGAGCGTTATATCTCGCAGTATCCTGATGGTTTATTTGTGAAGTTAGCGGAATCAAAGATTTCTGATCTTGATCACAAAGAACTATCAGCGGAGGAGAAGGCTGATGTGAAGTCTGTTCTTATCAACCACTTCGATGCTCTTGCCGACAACGACAAGGTGGCTATCTCTATGACTCTCTCGCACAAGATCAGCTCGTATATTGGAAAGAACGATGCTACTGACCAGGACATTTATGACTATATGGATCATATTCATCAGTCTGGTCGCAACATTGTGTTTAGTGTCAAGAATGTTCAGGTAACTAAGGTTGATGCCGGTGGCAAGTCGGTTTATAATGTTCAGTTCGCACTCGAAGAGGCGACATACTCTGGTTCTCCAGTTGCTGTCTCAGAGGAAGAGGGCGCCGAGGCTGCAGCTCCAGCTCCAACAAGCGTGAAGAACTTCACAGGCACAGCGGTGATTAACGAAACACTCAAGATTACATCTCTTGTGTTGAAACAGTAATTCGAACAATCAGCTTCGTTCATAATAATGATTATCCCCACTTGGCAACCACCAAGTGGGGATAATTGTTTATCTGCAATTTGCGTGGAATGTTTCAGAACTTGTGCTGGTGCGATTATTCGTGCCTGATCGCCTCAATCGGATCCATGTTTGCAGCTTTGCGGGCTGGCATGTATCCAAACACGATGCCTATCACTGTGCATACGGCAAACGACAGTACTATCGACCACACTGGCACTGACGATGGAATACCAATAAGAGGCACAAGCCCATTGCCAATTCCTACTCCGATAAGCACTCCAATCAATGCGCCAGTTAGCGATATGAGCACCGACTCGATGAAGAACTGCAATGAGATGACGAACCCTGTAGCGCCAAGTGCCATGCGGAGACCTATCTCCTTAGTGCGCTCTGTCACCGACACAAGCATAATGTTCATGATGCCGATGCCTGCCACGAGTAGCGAGAAGCCTGCAGCAACTCCGAGTATGAGCGTCACCGTATCCATTGTACTTGAGAGTGTTGACATCATCTCTGCCTGCGAATGGATAGTGAAGTCATCGCTGTCGCCCGATGTATCTTTTATCTTGTGGTTCTCGCGCAATATCTGCTGCAACTCAGTGATGGCATCGTCCGAGAGCTCTTCTGTGATGGCAGAGCAAACGATGCTGTTGAAGAATGTCTGAGCATTGATTCGCTTCATCACAGTTGTGTATGGAGCAATCATCACATTGTCCTGATCCATTCCCCATGAGTTGTAGCCTTTGCTTTTCAGCACACCCACAATGCGGAACGGAATGCTCTTGAAGCGAATGCTTTTTCCTATCACATCAGCACCTTCTCCAAATAGTTCATCAACGATGGTCTTGCCTACCACGCACACCTTTGCGCTTTTTTTTGTTTCTTCTTCTGTGAAGCAAACGCCATCCTCCATCTCCCATTGCTTTATGTCGAGGTATTCGGCTGATTCGCCATACAGGGTGGTGTTCGTATTGTTGTTGCCGTATATCACCTGACCGGAGCTGGTCACCTCTGGGGAAACTTTTGTCACGAGCTTGCGGTTGAGCGATATCCTTTCATAGTCTTCAGCTTTCAGCGTCTGCATGGCAGAAGGATCCTGGCGCACGCCTCCTCGCATGTCTGCACCAGGGCGAATGGTGAGGAGGTTTGTGCCCATAGTGGAGAGCTCCTTGCGGATGCTCTCTTTCGAGCCTTGACCGATAGCCATCATCACTATCACAGCCGCCACGCCGATGATGATGCCGAGCATGGACAGAAACGATCGCATCTTGTTGTTTGCTACCGCATTGAAAGCTACCTTGAATAAGTTGAGTAAATTCATTGTTTAGTCGTCTTCTGGTTTTGGCAGTGCTGCCAATGCTTCAGCTGCCGATTTCATATTTGGGTTGAGCGTGTCCTCACGTATCATGCCGTCACGCAGATTGATGTTGCGTGATGCGTATTCAGCTATCTCTGGGTTGTGAGTGACAAAGATGATGGTATGGCCTTGTGCATGCAGTTTCTGGAAGAGTACAAGCATCTCGAACGATGTGCGTGTGTCGAGGTTGCCTGTTGCTTCGTCTGCCAGCAAAATGGTTGGATTGTTTACCAATGCACGTGCTATTGCCACTCGCTGCATCTGTCCGCCCGACATCTGATTGCTCTTATGCATAAGGCGATCGCCTAGTCCTACATCTTGCAGTGCCTTGATGGCAGCTTCGCGCCGCTGCTTGGCAGAGTACTTGCTGTTGTATATGAGCGGCAGTTCCACGTTTTCCACAGCGGTAGTCTTTGCAAGAAGATTGTAGTTCTGAAATACAAATCCAATCTTCCTGTTACGGAGCTTAGCACGCTGATTCTTAGTCATCTTGCGCACAGGAGTGCCATCGAGATAGTATTCGCCTGATGTTGGTGTGTCGAGGCATCCAAGCTGGTTGAGCAGTGTTGATTTGCCCGAACCGGAAGTGCCTTGGATAGTCACGAACTCACCTTCGTATATCTTGAAAGAAACGCCGCGCAGTGCTTTCACCGTTTCGCTGCCCACCTGGAAGTAGCGCTTCACATTGTCGAGCTCAATCACGACTTTTCTGTTTTCTTGTGCCATACTCGTTTATTTCTTGTCTTCACCCTTTTTGTTGCGGTTGCCACCTGGGCGTGGCATGAATGGATTTTGAGGGCCTTTTGGTTCCTCTGGCAAACCGAGAATCTCGAAATCGGTGAGAACCTCAGTGCCAACAGCCACGCCAGAGATGATCTCAGTGAGCATTCCATTCGTTGTGCCAGTCTTCACAGCGTGAGCTTTAAACACGTTGCCTTCCTTTGTCCACACCTTTGTTGTGCCTGTGCAGTCTTCAATCTTCTCTTCCTCTGTCATGATATTTTCATTTGGAGAGAATCGCAACGCCTTGGTTGGCACAGCCACTACGTTTGGCTTCTCCATTGTGTAGATTGTCACGTTCGCGGTAAGTCCTGGCTTGAGCTTCAAGTCATCATTCGGTGCTGATATCACAACCTCGTAAGTCACCACATTGCTTGTTGTTGTTGGGTTCTGGCGAACCTGTGTCACTGCGCCTTCGAATGTGTCCTCAGGATATGCATCCACTGCGAATGTCACTCTTTGGCCTTCCTTCACGCCTCCTATATCTGCTTCGTCAATGTTGGCAATCACGCGCATATCGGTGAGGTTTTGAGCAAGTATGAAGAGAGTAGGGGTATTCATCGCTGCTGCCACGGTCTGTCCTTCTTCCACTTCCTTTGAGAGTACTACGCCATCAATAGGAGAGGTGATTGTTGCATAGCTGAGGTTTGTCTGCGCGCGTGTCACGCTTTGCTGCTGCACTTTCACTTGCTGCACAGCTTGCTCATAGTTCAGCTTTGCATTTTCAAAGTCGTTGGCAGACACGAGGCCTTTCTCAAACAGTGTCTTGTAACGCTTGTAGTTGTTCGTCTGATAGTTGAGGCTGCTCTGTGCATTGCTCAGATTGCTTTGCGAAGATGCGAGTTCCGCAAGGAGGTTGGTCTTGTCGAGCTCAGCTATCACTTGCCCACGGTGCACTTCTGAGTTGTAGTCAACGTATATCTTGTCGATGATACCGCTCACCTGTGTGCCGACTTCTACCTCTGTTACAGGCTCAATCGTGCCTGTTGCTGTGATGGTTGTGCTGATATTCTGCTTCTCCACCTGTGCAGTGGAGTATATCACTTCTGTCTTATGGCTGCATGCTGCGAGTGCTGTTGCCAGCACGGCGGCTGCCAGTATGTTTTGTAATTTCATATCCTTGTGTGTTATAGTTTAATCTTTTCGCCTGAATAGAAGTTCAGCATAGCTTGATTGAGCAAAGCTGTGTATTTTGTCTGCAGAAGCTGCTGCTCTGCCTGGAGCAGATTGTTCTTTCCTGTGGTGAGCTCAACAATATTCTTTAACCCTAAATTAAACTGCTCACTCACGAGTTCATAGCTTTCCTGCATGCTCTTCACGTTTGCTTTGGCATACACATACTGTTGCTGCGATGTGGTTGCGTTGAGCCAGTAATTCTCTATCGTGCTGTACAGTTGTTTCTTTTGGTCTTGTAGATTCAGCTCGCTGCTCTGCAGAGCGTACTTTGCCTTGCGAATATTGGTGCGTGCCTGATGCTGGTCAAAGATTGGCACCGACACGTTCACGCCTACAGAGTTGCTCATGTTGATCTTCAACTGATTGAAGAACGCCATCTTCTGTACATCATTATTGCTTGCACCCATGCCAGCGTTGATGCTCACTGATGGCATATAACCTGCGCGAGCCACATCCACAGCTATCTCTGACGATTCGATGCTGAGCTTGCCTGACTTTATCTCTGGACGGCTCTCCAGTGCTGCGTTATACACTGACTGCTGATCAGGTACAATGTTGAGTACCGATTCGTCATTCACGTTCGGAATAGCAACATTAAATTCTTCATCGTTATGGATTTCGAGCAATTGTTTCAGCTGAAGCTTGTAGTTGGCAAGCTGCGACTGCGCATTGGCAAGCGAATACAAATCCTGATTCACCTGTGCTTCCAGCTGCACGAGATCCACTCTTGCCAACTGTCCCACCTCCACCAGCACCTTTGCGCGGTCTCGTTGCAATTCACTGGCTTTCACTATCTGCTCATTCACTTTCACAGCCTCTGTTTCGTACAGTATCTGTACATAGAGTTGCGCAATTTTTTCTTGAATGCTGTTCGCTGTCTGCTCTGCAGAGAGCTCATTCATCTCTTCCGTCAACTCATTCTGCTTTATGGCATTTGTGTTGCGACCTCCATTCCACACCACCCAGTTGGCATTGATGCCATACGAACCGTTGTAGCTCACGGTGTTGCGTGATGTAGTCATTGAGCCGTTTGAGAGGTTCACAGTGCTCTCTGCAAACGGGCGCCATGACATGTTCTGATTGGTACTGAAAGACACGGAAGGGAATAGGGCAGACTTAGATTGAAGTATGTCCTCGCGACTCGACGCAGTGCTGATGTTCTTTTGTTGCAGCTGGATATTGTTGGCAAGCGCATAGTCGAGACACTCTTGTAGTGTCCATGCTTTCTGAGCATTTGCAAAACCATCAGTAAGGAACAATGCCAGCGTTGTCGCTAATAAATGCTTATAGTACATAATTAATAATAGAATTAGTTTCTTCTGTGTTTATAAAGGAAACTATGAATAAAAAAAGCAGACGAGCTATAAGCCGGGTTCTGTCCGTGTCCGAAGACGCGTATTTGTCATTTATCCAGTCTTTATGTCACCATAAAGCTCAAGCGTTCTACCCTCTGCCTCGGGCGGACAACCCTTACACGCCAACGCTGAACACCAGCGAAGCCGAAGTGGCAGTTTACATGAACTTGCAGCAGCCAAGATGCACAGCCAGTGTGTCACCACACCGCTGGTGAGCTCTTGCCTCACCTTCTCACCCTTACCATTTGTCATACTTTCTTGGTTATTCGTACCTTCTTCGAATCACAAATGGCGGTTATTTTCTTCTGCATTACTCAACCCTCGCGGACTGCTTCTACATTAGGAAGTGGCTTGTCCTATGCTGCCCGGACTTTCCTCTCCTCCACCCAAGGCGGAGCAGCGACAAATCGCCCGTCTGCTTTCTGTTTTTAGATGCCTTTCTTCACAAGAAGTAAAATTTCGGTTGCAAAGTTAATAAAAAAAAAGCGAGTCACGACAATGTGTCCCACCTTTTAATATAATTTGATTAAATATGTGTTAATATATTCCAATTATATATAATAATGAGTGTCAGAAAGCTTCATGCCTTTCATATATTCCAAATATTTTACTCCCGACAGAATCTTCTCGTTCGCTGTCCTATAAGTTTGTGTTGTGTTAGTTTCTGAAAAAGATCAAAATGCTCAGTTAAAAGAAAAAGCGTAACATTCGTTATTAAAACGTGTTACGCTTTTTCTTTTGGGGTGGCTGGTGGGACTCGAACCCACGACATTCAGAACCACAATCTGACGCTCTAACCGACTGAACTACAGCCACCATGTTGCTATCCTTTCGTTTAGCGAGTGCAAAGTTAGGGAGATTTTTGGAATTGACCAAATAAAAAGCAAGGAATTTTCAGTTGATGATGAAAAATCCTTGCTTTTGTACAATTTATATTACTTGTAGGGATGTTTATGTCGCAGTTTTATGAACTTATGGCTCTTATTTGTAGAATTCCTTCTTGCCGGCCGAGAGTGTGTTCTTCATCAAAGAACAGATGGTCATAGGACCTACGCCGCCAGGTACAGGTGTGATGTATGAACAGAGTGGGGCAACTTCGTCGAACTTGACATCGCCATTGAGGCGGAAGCCTGTCTTGCGTGTTGCGTCGGGAACTCGAGTTGTGCCTACGTCGATGATTACTGCGCCTGGCTTCACCATGTCGGCTGTGACAAAGTCTGGCTTGCCGATTGCTGCAATGATGATATCAGCCTGCTGGCATTCCTCCTTGAGAGTCTTTGAGCGGCTGTGGCATACTGTTACTGTGCTGTCGCCATACTGCTTCTGCATCATGAGCTGTGCCATTGGCTTGCCCACGATGTTTGAGCGACCGAGCACCACGCACTTCTTGCCACTGGTCTCAATATTGTAGCGCTTGAGCAGAGTGACAATGCCGAGTGGAGTAGCAGACACATAGCATGGAAGTCCGATAGCCATGCGACCAACGTTGATTGGGTGGAAGCCGTCCACGTCCTTCTTGTAGTCGATAGCCTCAATCACCTTCTGCTCTGAAATGTGCTTTGGCAATGGAAGCTGAACGATGAAGCCGTCCACGTCTGCATCCTTGTTGAGCATCTCTACTTGCTGAAGGAGGAACTCTTCGGTGATATCGTCTTCGAAGCGGAGGAGCGTTGACTTGAATCCACATGCTTCACATGCGAGAACCTTGTTCTTTACGTATGTTTCGCTGCCACCATCGTGTCCAACGAGGATTGCTGCAAGATGTGGGCGCTTGCCTCCTGCTTCAACAATCTGCTTTACTTCTTCTGCAATCTCAGCCTTGATAGCTGCTGCTGTTGCTTTTCCGTCTATTAGTGTCATATTGTGTTTGTTATATTATTTGCGACGCATTCCCTGCATTCTCTGCATCTGTTTCATAGCCTGTGCCATGCGAGGGCTGGTCATCTGATGCATCATCTTGCGCATTTGTTCGAACTGCTTTGTCACACGGTTCACTTCGTCGAGGCTGTTGCCCGAGCCTTTAGCAATGCGCTGCTTGCGCGACATGTTGATGCACTCAGGATGCTCGCGCTCGTATGGAGTCATGGAGCTGATCATTGCCTCTACTGCCTTGAAAGCGTTGTCGTCGATGTCGATATCCTTGATTGCCTTGCCCACGCCTGGAATCATTGAAGCGAGATCCTTGATGTTGCCCATCTTCTTGATCTGGTTGATTTGGCCGAGGAAGTCGTTGTAGTCGAATTTGTTCTTTGCAATCTTCTCCTGAAGCTTCTTTGCTTCCTTTTCGTCAAACTGCTGCTGAGCGCGCTCAACGAAGCTGACGATGTCGCCCATGCCGAGGATGCGGTCTGCCATGCGTGATGGGTGGAACACGTCGAGTGCCTCCATCTTCTCGCCAGTACCGACGAACTTGATAGGCTTTGTGACAACTGTGCGGATTGAGAGAGCTGCACCACCACGAGTGTCGCCATCAAGCTTTGTGAGGATAACACCGTCAATTTCAAGACGCTCGTTGAATGTCTTAGCTGTGTTTACAGCATCCTGACCAGTCATTGCGTCAACCACGAGGAGTGTCTCGTCAGGGTTGACAGCTGCCTTGATTTGTTCAATCTGAACCATCAGTTCCTCATCAATTGACTGGCGGCCTGCTGTATCGACGATCACAACGTCATAACCCTTAGCCTTTGCCTCTGTGATGGCATTCTTTGCTACTGCGATAGGGTCGGTAGCGCCTGGCTCAAGGTAGCATGGCACCTGCACCTGCTCTGCCAGCACGCGGAGCTGTTCCATAGCGGCTGGACGGAATGTGTCGCAGGCTGCGAGGAGAGGTTTTTTGTGGTTCTGAGTCTTGAGTCGGAGAGCGAGCTTGCCCGACATGGTTGTCTTACCAGCACCATTGAGACCTGCCATGAGGATGACTGTTGGTGCGCCAGGACGACCTGGGAGATTGAGGTCAGTTGCCTGACCACCCATGAGCTCAGCAAGTTCGTCGTGCACAATCTTCACCATCAACTGACCTGGCTTGACAGAAGTGAGCACGTCCTGACCGAGTGCCTTCTGCTTCACGGTGTCAGTGAATGATTTTGCAACCTTATAGTTAACGTCCGCTTCGAGGAGTGCCTTGCGCACGTCCTTGAGTGTCTCCGCAACGTTTATCTCGGTGATTTTTCCTTCACCTTTGAGTATTTTGAAAGAGCGTTCAAGTCTTTCGGATAGATTTTCAAACATATATAGTTATTTCTTTATTCCTTTATATATTAAGAAAGCGATGATGCCAGCAACCAAAGCGATGGCAGCATAGCCAATGATGTGGCTGTAGTGCGAGATGATTTCAATCAGCTCATCCTTTGGCATTGTGCTGTGGAAGGCATAGCCAATGATCACAAGGATTGTGTTCCATACAGCAGCGCCGATGGCTGTGTAGATGGTGAATGATGCCAAATTCATCTTTGCAAGTCCTGCAGGAATGCTGATGAGCTGGCGAATGGCAGGAATCATGCGTCCGATGAGCGTGCTGATAGCGCCATGCTTGTCAAAGTACTTCTCTGCGTTCTCCACCTTCTCTGCATCAATGAGGCACATGTGGCCGAAGCGGCTATTGGCAAAACCATACACAATGGGACGGCCAAGGAAATAAGATAGGGTGTAGTTGATGTAAGCGCCTATCAGAGCGCCGATTGTGCCGCAGAGGATAATCATTGGATATGACATTTCTCCAGTTTCTGCTGCCATGTATGCAGCAGGAATCATCACCACCTCTGATGGAAATGGGATAAAGGAACTCTCAATTGCCATGAAAAGGATGATCCATCCATAGTTCAGGTTGTCGAGGGCTCCGTTTGTGAGATTAAGAATTAATTCTTCCATAATGAGTGCAAAGGTACGTAATTTAATTCATAATTCATAATTCATAATTCATAATTAGTGTTTTCACACCCTATTAGCTACCGATAATGGGTAAAAAGTTGTGTATTTTTGCCATTTCGTGACGAATGGAAAAAAAAAGTACGATTTGTTTGGAGTATTCAGCAAAAACATCTAACTTTGCACTCGCTTTTGAAAAAGAGCATACATACACATGGGTAAGTCCTGTACGGCCAGCTCCCTGTCAATCCTCCAGGGCTTGACCGCAGCAAAGGCAGCAGGTTGTAGCGGCGCGATGCAGATAGCTTACCCACCCGCCTCTTTAGCTCAGTTGGCCAGAGCACGTGATTTGTAATCTCGGGGTCGTTGGTTCGAATCCGACAAGAGGCTCAAGAAAAAGGATAGACCTGATGGTTTATCCTTTTTTATTTTTTATACCGATTATTACAATATAAAGAAATCAAATGGAAG
The DNA here is from genome assembly GCA_045600665.1 of Bacteroidaceae bacterium. GTDB lineage: Bacteria > Bacteroidota > Bacteroidia > Bacteroidales > Bacteroidaceae > Minthosoma. Next base: position 42,287 of record JAZRYI010000099.1, on the reverse strand, counting down.
GATTGGCATTCAGGAAAGCAAATGTGGATGATGCGCTCTTCGTGGCTACAGTCATGATGGAGGCAGTAGAGGTACCTATGATGGAAGAGGGAATAGTGCCAGATGAGCATTTGGTCGATGTCTGTCGCAGGGAAGACACTCTCTATTCGTGGCGCAACGCTACCATAGCCGAAGTGGATGGGAAAGTGGTTGGAGCATTGATTGCATATAATGGTAAAGGCTACCACGATGTGAAAATCAGGACGTTCAGTCATGTGAAAGCAAAACTGGACTTCGATCCTTTGGCTATGGACGACGAGTCGCGCGAAGGTGAATACTACCTTGATTCGCTGGCTGTGTTGCCAGAGTGGCGCAGCAAAGGAATTGGCTCTGCTTTGCTGATGCGAGGAATAAGAATTGCTCAAGAACAAGGCCAGCTACCTATCTTAGCTTGCGATCCCGACAACACGACAGCACGCCAACTGTATGAAAAGCTTGGATTCAAGTCTCAAGGCTCAATGTTCATCTTCGGCAAGGATTATCTTAGGATGGTTTTTCAATGCGGTTGAAAATAGTACAACATTGCTATTTCGTATATCGCTCAATCTTGCACGAGTGCATCTTTGTCTCTCGGTCGTAATTGATTCCCACAAGAAGGATGTCGCCTGTGTATTCTGCTATCTTGGCAGGATACTCTTTGCGCTTGATTTGGTCGATGGCGGTGTCGGCAGAATGGTTGAACTTCAGTTCGATGACGAGGGCAGGATTGTCGATGTTGCGGCGAGGTATCATCACGAGGTCGGCATATCCTTTGCCTGTGGCATATTCCCTGTGGATGATGTATTCGTTCTTTGCCCAGATGTAGGCGATGGAGAGAACGCATGCCAGGGAGTTCTCGTCGTTGTAGGCGAGGATGCTGGTGTTCTCGTCGTGTGCCTGCTCAATGCCTTGTGCCACAGCTTGCTCGTTGCCAGCAATGGTGGCTTCGAGAAGGGATTGTGAGGCATTGATGGCATCGATGAGTCTTGACCAAGAGGTTGCGCTGACGGCATTGTTCATCTCGTCTGCCACTTCCTTGTTTGGGATGTAGCATTTGTTGGTGTTTCTGTCGTAGGCGAGATAGCCAAGATGTATCAGCACAGTAAGCACGTCATTCCTGCTGTTGATGATGTGCATGTCATTTTGGAACGCAGTTGTGTTTACGGGAACAGGTACGCCAGACAGCATCTTGATGATGTCATCCTTGAGCCCATCAAAGTTCATCTGGATGTACGTCTTGACCGAATCGTAGGCTCCGGTGGTTGCCCAATAGCTCTTGCAATCATCACGTTGGAGGGCTTTTATCACAGAATATGGGTTGTAGATAGATTTCTCTTTTCCAATCTGATAGCCATCATACCATTGCTTCAGTTCATCCATTGATGCATTGTGTTGTTTTGCAAGTGATATGACTTCCTCTTCGGTGAAGCCGTAACAAGGAGCAAGGTTCGCGGGAGAAATCATTGAGTATTCTTCGAAATTGTTCAAAGCCGATTCCGTGTTGTACTTCTTTATTGGCAATATGCCAGTCAGGTATGCTCCAGCAAACACTTCATCCGAATCCTGTGTCTTGAACAGGCGACGGAGCAGCATTACGTATTCGTCCAGAATCGTAGGCTTGATAGTGTCTGGGGCACCTTTCGTCTTCTGACGTGTAGGGAACTCACGGCAGATGGCATCCCATTCATCGATGATGAAGAAGAACTTCTCGCCTGTGGCATGATGCACTGCAGACAAGACGTCCATGAGGTCGCTGTTGTATGTGTATTCTACATCGGGGAAAGCATTCTTTATCTCAGTACTAATCTTTTCTTGAATAGCTCTTACAATGGTGTTTCCAAGCTCAGGACGAGCAACGAACGATGTTACATCAAGATATATAACAGAATACTTGTTGAGATACTGCTCGAACGACTTGTCCTTTTCTGCTTCAAGCCCAACGAACAGTTCACGAGAGTCGCACGACTTATCATAGTATGCACACAGCATCTTTGCCGCCATCGACTTGCCAAAGCGACGACAGCGAGTCACGCAACTATATCGGCGTTCTGAGTTGAGCGTGGCATTGATCTTTGGAATCAATGCCGACTTGTCAACATACTCATGCGTAACAATATCTCTGAACGCACCGTTACCTTTATTTATGTATGTACCCATAGTCCAACCAATTTGCAGGTGGGATTTCCCCATAATTCGTTGCGAAGTTATAAAAAAGTTCGCAAACTTCCATCATTTCATCTGTTTATCTTGCAAAACATGTTGCTTTTTGGCATAAAACGGCTATGATGCTATCTCCATATACATATTGTCACACTTTCTCCTCACTCTATGTAGCAATATCCTTTTTCAAAAACAAAAGGTACAAGCAGCTTAGTTTCCTTGATAGCGAACTTGACAATCCAAGATTTACTGTCTATTGACATTACAACTCCCTTGCCGAATGTCTTATGCATTATGGTATCGCCAACTCTGATGGATTCCCAAGGCGCCAATGCTTTCCCTTCGGTTTCTGCAATTGCAACAGGTTCATCAGTTTGTTCTCTTTCTTCCACCACTGAGCTAATGATAGGAGAAGGAGCTTCTTTGTGAATGTAAGCTTTTTCAACCACAGTATCCCAACCGCCAACACGCACCTCCTCGTCATGACTATTGATACCCGTGTATTCAAGACTGCTGTCCTCATATCGCTTGAACTTATACACAGCATCGTTCATCAGTTCGCTGTTGAATACGTTGAGACTCACTAACAGCTCAAAGTCCTTGATAGTCAAGCCTGTCACCTTTCGGAACAGCTCAGGTTCAAGGTTCACTATCACGTCCTTCAAACAATATTCACGGAAGTCTGTCAAGTACATGAACACAGGGATGCGTGTGGCAAACTTGATGAGCTTCTCCTGTATCTCCTTACGCTTGCTCTTATACTCCTTCTCTTCGTCCGAGAGTTCCTTCTTCTGCTTCGCAGTAAGTGAATCGCCTTTCTCCTTTTTCATCTTCTTTACATGCTCCGACTTGTTGATGATTGTCTCGATGTCGGCATTGAGCGAGCGGAAACCCTCTATGTTCATCAGCGCTTTCATAGCTTCTGGATTGTTCATCAGTCGGCTGAGTGTTGCATTATCTACATTGACCAGCACGGCACTTTCCCATCGGCGAGCCAGCAGGGTAGCCGTTGTGCCGCTCATTGCCATGTCGAGAATGCCGGCAGCATCAATCTCCTTCATCGAACTGCCATCGTAGGCAAGCACAGGCAGGAACTTGATGAACTCCTCCACTTTCTTCTCCGGATTGTCTTCTTGCAGGTTCAGCTGGCTACCATACTCCACAATCTGCCTCAAAGCTCTGTTTGGCGCAAAGTCGAACACATAGCACGTAGGCTTCAGTATCACCTCTTCGCCCCTCTCATTGCGTGTTGCCCAAGGCGACTGCACACGAAACGCTGCTTGAAAATACGTCTCAGGACTTTTCAAGTTGCGAAGCATCAATATGCCTGTCCACGGACGAACGGTGACACCCGTAGTGAGTTTGCTACACGACAGAGTTATAGTTTTGCTACGCTGAGGACCTCCGTTGCTCGCCATTGCCTCATACACAGGTTTCACCGCTTCTGCTCCCATGCCAGCCTCATTGCCAGCAGCCACAACAATCTCATAATCATCGAAGAAACGGTTGGCTCGCTTGCGCAACAGCTTAGCCATAGCCTTGCAGCTCGCCACGTCGGGCAAGAACCAGAAGGTGTGTTGCAGATAGCTCAGCAGACGAACGTCAGAGAATGGCATAGGGGGCTTCTCCGTGCCAAGCTTCAACTCTGTGACTATGTTTTCTGTATAAGCACCACGAATCATGTCGAGCCACTTCTGCACATATTCCTCATGCACAAATGTAGCCCCCTCCAAACCTCCCCGAGGGGAGGCTTCTGCCTTGAAAAACTCGTTCAGGTCGAACTCATCAAACTCGCCCTGATCTGCCACCTCCTTGATGCTGTCTGGCAACTGATAAGTCATCATCACCATCTTTGGCAATGACAGATAAGGATTGGCAGGCTTCGTCCAGCGAGCCTTTGCGTCCTGTTCATCGCTGTACGTCCAGTTATATATCTGTTCCTCAATAAACTCGCCCGAACTGATTGCACGGAAAGGAGTGCCCGAAAGATAGAGGTATGCACGAGTTTGCAGAGGCATCAGTCCCTCGTCAAACATCTCACGTGAATCCATCTCGCCACTTGTGTCGGCATCGTCCTTCATCATCTCCCCCACCTCGTAGGCACGAGCCAGCTGCTCTATGTCCTTCTTGTCGTAGAAACTCTTGGCGTTCTTGCCCCAAGCTCCGTAGTGGTATTCGTCCAGCACTATGCAATCCCACATCACCGTCTGAATCCACTCATTTGTTGCCTTTATGCCACCAGCGTCGTTTCTGCCCAGCACATCCTGGAACGAGGCGAAGCACACGAAAGGACGCTGTTCGTTCACGTGGTTGAAACGTCTGTCCTCTTGCTTTTCGCAGAACTGCCAGCCTGCAAAGTCATTGTGACTCAGCAAGTCCTCTTTCCATGCAGTCTTCACAGCAGGCTTGAACGTGAGCACAAGCACACGGCTCCACCTCATGCGGCGAGCCAACTGATAGGTGCTGAATGTCTTGCCGAATCGCATCTTGGCATTCCAAAGGAAGTGAGGAATCAGTCCTTTGTTGCCCTTATCAAGATAGAAGTTCATGAAGTATTCTGCTGTCTTATCCACCGCATATTCCTGCTCTGGTCGCATGGCGAAAGACTCTGTGCGCTCTATCATGGTCTGCTTGCCAAGCATCACAGACTTGATGGCACGCTCCACATCGTTCACGCCACATCGGAACCACTCGCCCTCAGGGTTTGCAATGCCCGAAGAGCGCAGCACACGATGCACGGTATGGTCGTCGAACGAGGAGCCATCGCGTCGCATTGCTGGTCGCACCAGCACAATCTTGTAGTTCAGGTTAGCAGTCTTGCACTGCTCTGCCACACGTGTTTCGGCATCTCTCACCGTGTAGCCCACCTTCAGCAACCCACGGTGCGAAGGCACACCAACCAGTTCGTAGGCATAGATGGTTGGCTGTTGTTGTATCTTGCTTTGAAGCAAATCTGTTGCTGCCATATACATTATTATATATATAGGCGCAATCAATGAGATAGTTGGGGAAAAGAAAATGGAGGAGCTTATTCCTCAGCTTCCTCCATTACGTGTATTGTTGTGTCTTTCTTTACTCTCACTCGTTTCCACTTGCCATCGCCCTTTGGCTCAGGCTTGTTTTATGCGACAGCGCCTAAAGCAACATAATCCATAATCGATAATGACTGCCCTGTAACACGAGGTGTTACTGTTGCCGCCACAATCGTAGTCATCAAACCTGTGTTACAGGTCTTGCCTATTTCTTTTTTGTATTTATCATACTGTCTTGACATTTCTCTTATTCTCTTTTTTGTCACGAGTCAAATACAATGTCACGCCAAATATGACAATCATAAAAATCACAACATATAAATCTCCTATCATAATTCTTCTATTTTGAAGTCTTTTGTTTTTTTGTCACGAGTAAGATACAATCCTATTGCTCCTAAAGCAATCATTAGCAGTATCATGAATATATCGCCCATAACAGCAATAATTACTAAGTTTGTTATTTCGATGCAAAGATACACATTATTGCAATACCGTCCAAATTATTGTGTCACTTTTTTTCGGAGGTGCAGTTTGGTGGAGGATTACGATTTCCCAACTATGTCAAAGAGCGCGAGTTAAGTATGTTTTATTCCATTGGGCGGATCATGCTTTCTATGAAGGCAATCTCCTTTTCATCAAGATTATATTTCTTGTAGAGCATTTCGTCTGTCCATGGGTGGGAGAAGTCTTGGAGGGGAACGAATTGGAATTTGTCAGCAGAAATGTCCTGTGATGTTAATGTTGGTAACATCAAGGCTCTAACAAAAGAGGTTTGTAGGTACGACATATAATTATTCGTATCTTCGAGAGAATCAAATGTGCCGCCAACAAGATAGCTTTGTGTACAAATTTCATTTGGTTTGAGTATCTTCATAGTTGAAAATACCCTGTATCTACCAGATTTGTCAGGAGTGCCCGCATGCTCACATGTTGCTTTTGAAAATATCAACTTGTATTTATCTATCCACTCTGGATGTCTTTTTACTTCATCTTTTCCCACATAAGTGACACCACCACTTGTGTAAAGTGATAAATCTCCCTCTTTCTTGCTTGTTCTTCCTCTGAAAGTTGTAATAAAGCCGAATGGTGTTTGGCTACTTATAAAGGGAGATATAATTTTCTCTCCATGGATCTTCACTTTTTCAATAATAGACAAAGACTGATTATAGCGTGGAAACACATTGTATTGATTTAGTCTTCTTATAGTCCTAGTTTCTTTCCCATTAAAAACGTTTATATACTCACATGGTCCAACGTGATCTTTTACCCATAGAAAGAAGTTTACTCCTCCCGAAACGTCAACTCCAGGGAAAACATCCTTAGAATCAATAAAATCTTTGATGTACTTTATATGCGTGTCGTCAAGCATTTCTTTACGAAATGCGTCCAAACCTCGTCCACCAGTAAACCATCTAGATGGCACAATCATTGTCAGGTAGCGAGGGCTGAGTCTTTTTGCTTGCTGAATGAATTTGTGATAGATGGGAATGCCGTAGTTTTCCTTTTCTACACCAATATTCATTTGATACGGCGGATTTCCAATAATAACATCGAACTTCATATTTGGGAAAAGTCTTTCTGGATTGTCTGTGTGAATAAACTGATAAGCATATTGTTCGTCGGCATCGGTGCGCTCATACACCTCTTTCGATGCACCACAATAGATGCATTTGCCACTGGTGCTCCATGTGTGGCGAAGAGCCTTGTACGCCACATTGCCCTCTGGATGGTCAAAGTGAGATACGCTATACTCGCTGTTTGCCCTCATGGAGCAATAGAGCGATCGACGGCTGATGTGGGATGTCAACTCTGTGATTGCCACTCCATACACCTGATTGTGCATGATGTGGTCTATGCGTTCTTGTCTGTCGGGGAAGACGGTTGCGAGCCCTCGGTCAAGGCGCTTCACTATCTCGCGCAGGAACACACCCGACTTCGTCACAGGGTCGAGGAACGTGGTCTTAGGATTGCAGAAGAGTTCTTGTGGCAGCATGTCGAGCACCTGATTGGCAAGTGCAGGAGGCGTGAACACTTCGTCGTTGCTCAGATTGGCAAGGCAATTGAGCACATCAGGATTGTAGGTCTGTGGATTCTTCATAGGTGCGACTGTTTATGTCAAGGAAATACACTGGTGGGAATGTGTCGCAGGGGATGTCGCTGAAGAGATCGCCACCTTGGCCTGTGGCAACAAGATAGGAGAAGCTGTAGTCGCGTCTCACCACCTTGCCATCACCAATGAAACCCCACTCGCTCACGATAATCCATTCGTTGGGATTATCTACTCGCTTGTAGGTCAGGGCATCGCCCATGATGATGTTTTTCTGCAACAGATACTCTACGGCATCACGACACTGCTGTTTGCACTTATCGCCAAACAGCTCTTCGTATTGACCACAAAAATAGCGGAACAACCTCTTGCGGCACGCCTCTGCATTATCTTGCAGAAGCTCAATGCCATAGATGCTGCTCACAGCCAGCACAGCGTTGCGCTCATACTGCAACTGGGTGTATTGCTTAGCCTCAACCCTCCTACGGCACACAGCCAGCTTGCGACGCAATATCTCAATCAGGAAATTGCCATCGCCACAAGCAGGCTCAAGGAAACGGCTCTCTATGCGCTCTGTCTCCTGTGCCACGAGGTCGAGCATAGCATTCACCTCACGCTCGGCAGTAAACACCTCGCCATGCTGTGACACACGCTCTTTCGACTTGATCTGCTTCTTCTCCTTTGTCTGGGAAGGTGCAGCCAAGCCATCGCCAATGTTCTCCATGCGACACTTTCGTTAAGTTATGTCGCATCAGTCTAAGTCGGAAGATACGGGGTACATTAATTCATAATGCATAATTCATAATTCATAATTATTGTGCTATGAATAACAAACACCTCGGAGTCTTGACAAACAAGAAGCGTGAACTCCGCTTATCAAGACCCCGAGGTATTTGGCGTAACCCGTACTAAAGTGATAAGTTAGTCCACGCTAAACGTGAACATCACCTATTCAACTTTAGTACCTTTCTAATCGCCAAATTTTCGGGGTACTTCGAAATAGCTAATGCTTTGTTATGTTATATGTATGTTAGTGTAAATCTACTCTATCTGATAATGTTTTCTTTTTCTGTTGTATGCTATAGTGGTAGAATTGTCATCGTCACTTTTGTGCCTTCGGAAAAACGAGAGCACACTCATCATCTATCATTTGCAAAGATAGTGAAAACAAAATAAAAAAGCCTCAACAAACAAGAAAAACTTGCATGTTGAGGCTGTATTTGTTTGTTTATGCTCGCATCTGCTTTTTGATTATGCTTGTATCTGCATTTTGTTCATGCTCGCATCTGCTTTTTGCTTGTGCTCGCATCTGCTTTTTGCTTGTGCTCGTATCTGCATTTTGTTCATGCTCACATCTGCTTTTTACTTATGCTCGTAGATACTTTTTTGTGTAGCCGTGCAACACTCTTTGCTTTTGCTAACAAGACAAATTAATTCAAGCCTTGAAATGGCTATTTCAAAGCTTGGAATGATGATTTTTAGACTTGGAATGGTGATTTCAAGGCTTGAAATGGAGGTTATTTCAAGAGTGTGGTGAAATTTGTTTGGGCATAAAGAAAGAAATGCTTATCTTTGCATGTAGAATATGTGAGGTGGGGAGCAAAGATAAATGAAAGCCCTATTTTCACAATGCAAAGATACAACATTTGTTGCAAAAAAGCAAGAAGAGTAAGAAAAAAATGGTCTTAATACATAGGAATAATTAGAGAATATGGAGTACTTTTTTCAAGAGATGCCCGATATGGGCAATAAGGGTGAGAGGCTTGTTTACCCTAAGCCGAGACATGTGGATCAGTTTGACTTTGATCTGTTTGTGAAAGAAGTTTCACGGTCGAGCGGATTCAATCAGAGCCAGATCAGAGGTGTGCTGGATGCTGTCACTAAGCAGATGCAGTTTGTGTTCAACATGGGCTATTCTGTGAGGATAGATGGGTTGGGAACTTTTAGTCCTGCGTTGGGATTGAAGGACCCGAACAAGAGAGAGGAAGTGAAGGAGGAAGGAGTGAGGTATGACACTTATAATGTGTACTTTAAGACCGTTAACTTCTTGCCAGCAAGGAACTGGATCAAGGACTTGAGAAATAAAATTGATTTGGTGAAGAAGGGCAAGACAAAGACGGTTTCGGAAAAGTCGGAGAGCGTGGAAGATAGGCTCGCTTTGGCAAAGAATTACTTGGCGAAGAATGGCTTTATGAGGGCAGTTGATTATCAGCGTCTAACAGGGCTCAACACCACCTCTGCTTGGAGAGATTTGCAGGCGTTCAGAAAGAATCCTGAGAGTGGCATAGAGACGAGAGGAAGGGGTGCGTCGCTGATTTATGTGTTGAGGAGGGAGTAGCGCATAGGACATTCCTTGAACAAAAAGTGGGGAAGCGTGCTGCAAAAATGAGAGGTGAATGATTGTTTTATGTATATAAATATTGTGTGAATCAGCAATTATTCGTAACTTTGCATGATTTTTGTGGCTTTTGCCGCGAAATGGAAGATAGATAACATAAATCAATAACATATATGAACGTAAGTTATAAATGGCTTAAAGAATACGTTGACTTCGACATGCCGGCTGAGGAAGTGGGAAAAGCACTTACCAGCATGGGACTCGAAGTTGAGGCTGTAGAGGAGGTCCAGAGCATAAAGGGCGGACTCGCAGGACTCGTGGTGGGCGAGGTGCTCACTTGCGAGCCTCACCCAAACAGCGACCACATGCATGTGACAACCGTGGATGAGGGCAACGGAGTGGTGCAGCAGATTGTGTGCGGCGCACCTAATGTGGCAGCAGGTCAGAAGGTGATTGTGGCTCAGCTTGGCTGCAAGCTCTACGATGGCGACAAGGAGTTCACTATCAAGAAGAGCAAGCTTCGTGGCATTGAGAGCAATGGCATGATCTGCGCTGAAGATGAGATTGGCATTGGCACTTCGCATGACGGCATCATCGTGCTTCCTGCTGACGCAGTGGTCGGCACTCCTGCTGCTGAATATTACGGATTGGAGAGCGACTATGTGATTGAGGTCGATATCACTCCAAACCATAGCGACGCTACTTCGCACTGGGGCGTGGCTCGCGACTTCTACGCTTACCTGAAGCAGAACGGCTATGAGACAGCTTTGCATCGTCCAAGCGATGAGGCATTCAAGGTGGATAGCAACGACCTGAGCATCGACGTTGAGGTTGAGGCTAGTGAGGCTTGCCCTCGCTACTGCGCTGTCACAGTCAAGAACTGCGAGGTGAAGGAAAGCCCAAAGTGGCTGAAGGACAGATTGACTACTATCGGTCTTCGACCAATCAACAATATCGTGGACATCACCAACTATATCATGATGGCTTACGGTCAGCCACTCCACTGCTTCGACGCAGACATGGTGAAGGGCAACAAAGTGGTGGTGAAGACAATGCCAGAGGGCACTCCATTCGTCACTCTCGATGGCGAGGAGCACAAGCTCAGCGAGCGCGACTTGGCTATCTGCAACGCAGAAGAGGCTATGTGTATCGCTGGTGTGTTTGGCGGAAAGGGTAGCGGCACATACGAGACAACAAAGAATGTGCTCTTCGAATCGGCTTACTTCAACCCAACATGGATTCGCAAGTCGGCTCGTCGTCATGGCCTTCAGACTGACGCTTCGTTCCGCTTCGAGCGCGGCATTGACCCAGCAGGTCAGATCTACGCTATCAAGCAGGCTGCTATCCTTGCAAAGGAATTGGCTGGGGGCGAGATTGCAATGGAGATTAAGGACGTGAAGAATGACATGCTTCCACAGGATGCTATCATCGATGTGGAGTACAAGTATGTTGCCGACCTCATTGGCAAGGAGATTCCAGTTGAGACTCAGCAGAGCATTCTCGTTAGCCTCGGTTTCCAGGTGCTTGAGAGCAACGACGAGATGATGAAGGTGCAGGCTCCTGCATTCCGCGTGGATGTGAAGAAGCCATGCGACGTGGTTGAGGAGATTCTCCGCATCTACGGCTACAACAATATCGAGATTCCTTCACAGGTTAAGTCTTCGCTCACAACAAAGGGCGAGCTTGACAAGAGCAATAAGCTTCAGAACCTTGTGGCTGAGCAGTTGGTGGGTTGCGGTTTCCACGAAATCCTCAACAACTCTCTCACAAAGACTTCATACTATGACGGTTGCGAGACTTTCAAGGCAGAGAACCTTGTTTGCCTCATGAACCCACTCAGCCAGGACCTTGGCGTGATGCGCCAGACAATGCTCTTTGGCGGTCTTGAGTGCATAGCTCACAACGTGAACCGCCGCATGGCAGACTTGAAGTTCTTCGAGTTTGGCAACTGCTACTACTTCGCTCCTGAGCGCCACACAGACAATGTGGACGAGAATGGCGAGCCACTGAAGGCAAGCGCTGAAGCATCGAAGAAGATTCTCGCAGCATACTCAGAGGACTACCACCTCGCTCTCTGGCAGACAGGCAAGCGTGTGAACGGCAACTGGGCTCACGCTGACGAGGAGAGCTCTGTGTATGAAATGAAGGCATACGTGCTCAACATCCTCACTCGTCTTGGCGTGCCATTCGGCGCACTCGTGTTTGGCGAGGAAAAGAACGACGTGATGAGCATCGCAACTACTATCAGCCAGCGTGGCGGAAAGAAGATTGCTGAGTTCGGCATCGTGAGCAAGAAGCAGACACACAAGCTCGATGTTGAGGCTCCTGTGTTCTATGCCGACATCAACTGGACCAACCTCATGAAGCTCATCAAGAAGAGCAGCGTTAGCTACTACGACATCAGCAAGTTCCCTGCCGTGAGCCGCGACCTTGCTCTCCTTCTCGACAAGGATGTGCAGTTCGCTCAGATTGAGGCTGCTGCTTATCAGGCAGAGAAGAAGTTGCTCAAGGAGGTTAAGCTCTTCGACGTGTACGAAGGCAAGAACCTCGAAGAGGGCAAGAAGAGCTATGCTGTCAACTTCACTCTCCAGAGCGAGGAGAAGACTCTCAACGATAAGGCTATCGAGGCTGTGATGCAGAAGATTGAGCAGAACATCTGCAAGGCTACTGGTGCTACAGTGAGAGGAAAATAAGTGAGGAACTTCCCCCTTGCACCTCCCTTTGATGGAGGGGAGTAGATACCAGAGGATGAAGCTTTAATATAATAAATAGATAATAAACATAAAAAAATAACTAAAGATAACTAAAGGTTAGAATGTGGGTGGATGCTTTTTGGCATGATAGTCATTGGCAAAAACTTTTAGCTTTTAACTTTTAACTTTTAACTTTAACAATATGGGACGCGCATTTGAATTCCGCAAAGCAAGAAAACTTAAGAGATGGGGTAACATGGCAAAGACTTTCACACGCCTTGGCAAGCAGATTGCTATCGCTGTGGCAGAGGCTGGTCCTGACCCAGATAACAACGCACATCTTCGTGCCGTGATCGCTACTTGTCGTCACGAGAATATGCCTAAGGACAATATCGATCGTGCTATCAAGAACGCTATCGGTAAGGACAAGTCGGCTTGGAAGTCTGTGACATACGAAGGATACGGACCTCACGGTGTGGCTGTGTTCGTAGATACTCTCACTGACAACACAACACGTACAGTTGCTGACGTTCGTTCTATCTTCAACAAGTTCAACGGCAACATGGGAACAACAGGTTCTCTCTCATTCCTTTTCGACCACTATAGCATGTTCACTTTCAAGAAGCCTGCTGACCTCGACATGGACGACTTCATCCTTGAGGCTATCGAGTTTGGCGTGAACGATGAGTTCGATGAGGAGTATGACGAGGATAAGGACGAGACAACAATCACTATCTATGGCGAACCTAAGTCGTTCTCTACAATCCAGAAGTTCCTTGAGGACAACAACTACGAAATCACAAACGCTGAGTTCACTTATGTGCCAAACGATCTCAAGGACGTGACTGACGAGCAGCGCGAGACAATCGACAAGATGGTTGAGCGTCTTGAGGAGTTCGACGACGTGCAGAACGTTTACACAAACATGAAGTAAATTGTTCATCAGGGTTTCGTAAGTTGACTTTATACAAACAAAATAATGAAGAAGGTATTTCAGACACGTGGAACTTGCGCTCAGGCAATCGCAGTTGATGTCGATGAGGCAACAGGAGTGATCAATGAGGTGCAGTTTCTTGGTGGATGCCAGGGCAACACATCTGGCATAGCATCGTTGGTTCGTGGCCAGAAAGCAGAGGATGTAATCTCTCGATTGGAAGGCATTCGCTGTGGCATGAAGAATACTTCTTGTCCAGATCAGCTTGCGCAGGCTTTGCGACAGGTCATTGCGCAGTAGTGTGAGGGACGGATGAAAATAGAACAAGGTTTGCACGCTCCCATTATATATAAATAATGTGTAGCGTGCTTCCTTTTTTTTGAAAGGAAAGATATGAAAAAGATTCTATATTTGATTGTTGCTATTGTGGCGCTTTCTGCTTGTCAGGAGAAGAAGATGGATCGCTTCGTGCGTGAAGCGAGAGAATACACAGAGAAGAAATGTCCAGAGCGTCTTGACAATGTCACAACTCTCGACAGCATGGTGTTTGTGAATAGCGCCGAAGGTGAGCTTCGCTTGTACTACTCGCTGCAGCTCAACGACGAGATGAAGGAGCTGTTCATGAATAGCCTGGGCGATCTTGCCGACGAGAACTTGAAGATAGTGAAGAGCTCTGTCATCTATATAATGTACAAAGATGCTGGAGTCACATTCTCGTATATCTACCACGATGCTGTGACGGGCGAGAAGCTTGTGGAGTACAATTTCACAAAGGATCAGTATTCGAATTAGCATCAGATTCACGTCAGAAGAGAAAATCCCCAATACGAGCATTTCTACTGTGTGCGTACACAGTGAATGTTGCAATATTGCCTAAAACGGAACGAAAAACGTAAAAAATTACCATAAAGACGTATTTTTTTACCTATTAGTTTTGTCACGTTAGCAATAATGCTTAACTTTGCAGTGGATTTAGGATGAGGACAATAAGTTCCTCTAATTATATTTCAAAAGAAATAAGTTTAACACATTTTTTAAGGTAAAAGTTATGTTACAGGAAAAAGCAGGAAACATCGCTGGCACTATCTGGACTGCTCTCTCAGCAGCAGAGTCAGCTCTTACATTCAAGCAGATTAAGAAGGCAACAAAGTTGGCAGAGAAGGATTTCAACCTCGGTCTTGGCTGGTTGCTTCGCGAGGATAAGATCGCAGCTACAGAGACTGGCGACGAGAAGGATCCATACGCTTACTCACTCAAGTAATTTTGATTACAATAGCATAAAAGTGCGCTACTCAATTCGAGTGGCGCATTTTTTTTAGCCCTACATTTGAAGAGTTCTATGCTTTTTTTTGTCCTTCATTTGAATTTAACGCTTTTTTTCGTAACTTTGCACCATAATACTGAACATGAATATGAAGAATATAAGAAACTTTTGTATCATTGCGCATATTGACCACGGAAAGTCAACTCTGGCAGACCGATTGCTGGAGAAGACTGACACAATTAAGATCACTCAGGGGCAGATGCTCGATGATATGGATTTGGAGCAAGAACGAGGCATCACCATCAAGAGCCATGCCATACAGATGGAGTATGGCTACGATGGCGAGAAGGAAGAGTACAAGAATCAGAAATACACTCTCAACCTTATCGACACTCCAGGACACGTCGATTTCTCATACGAGGTGAGCCGAAGCATTGCCGCATGTGAAGGCGCATTGCTCGTCGTCGATGCAACTCAGGGCGTGCAGGCGCAGACCATCTCCAATTTGTATATGGCTATCGACCACGACCTCGAAATCATTCCTGTGATCAACAAGATAGACATGCCAAACGCTATGCCAGAAGAGGTGGCTGACGAAATCATCGACCTCATTGGCTGCGATGTAGATGACATCATCTATGCTTCGGGCAAGACAGGTGAAGGCGTAGAGGATATTCTGCGCGCTGTGGTGGAGAGAATACCTCATCCAGTGGGCGAGGAAGACGCTCCTCTGCAGGCACTCATCTTCGACTCTGTGTTCAACTCATACCGAGGCATCATCGCATACTTCAAGATTGTGAACGGCGTGATGCGCCCAGGCGAGAAGGTGCGATTCATCAACACGAAGAAGGAATACTTGGCAGAGGAGATTGGTGTGCTGAAGATGGACATGATTCCTCGCAAGGAGCTTCGCACAGGCGATGTGGGCTATATCGTCACGGGCATAAAGAATGCCACAGAGGTGAAGGTGGGCGACACCATCACAAGCCTTGCCAATCCTACCAACAAGGCTATAGAAGGTTTCCAAGAAGTGAAGCCAATGGTGTTCGCAGGTATATATCCAATCGAGACAGAGGACTATGAGAACCTTCGCACATCGCTCGAAAAGCTTCAGCTCAACGATGCTTCGCTCACATTCATGCACGAGAGCTCTGCCGCGCTTGGCTTTGGTTTCCGATGCGGATTCTTGGGCTTGCTCCACATGGAGATTGTGCAGGAGCGATTGGACCGCGAGTTCAATATGGATGTCATCACCACTGTGCCTAACGTAAGCTACATGGTCTATGACAAGCATGGCGAAGTGGAAGAGGTGCACAATCCTTCGGGAATGCCAGACCCTACGCTCATCGACCATGTGGAAGAGCCATACATCCGTGCCACAGTCATCACCACAGCTACATACATTGGTCCAATCATGACTCTCTGCCTTGGCAAGCGAGGTGAGCTGGTGAAGCAAGACTTCATTGCCGGCAATCGTGTGGAGATTGAGTTCCTCATGCCGCTTGGCGAAATCGTCATCGACTTCTACGACAAGCTGAAGTCCATCTCTCGCGGCTACGCTTCGTTCGACTATCATCCAGCAGGATTCCGTGAAAGCAAGCTCGTGAAGCTCGATATCCTCTTGAATGGAGAGCCAGTCGATGCTCTTTCCACATTGACGCATGTGGATAATGCCGTCACGCTTGGTCGCCGTATGTGTGAGCGCCTGAAGGATCTTCTCCCTCGTCAGCAGTTCGATATTGCTATTCAGGCAGCTATCGGTGGCAAGATTGTAGCTCGTGAGACGGTGAAGCAGGTGCGCAAGGATGTGCTTGCAAAGTGTTATGGTGGCGACGTGAGCCGTAAGCGCAAGTTGCTCGAAAAGCAGAAGCGAGGCAAGAAGCGCATGAAGCAGATTGGCAATGTGAGCGTGCCTCAGAAGGCATTCCTCGCTGTGCTCAAGCTTGATGATGATTAAATTAGAAAATAATGGATTGTTATAATGTAGCTTTTTAGAGTTTGGGCTACGATAGACGCAGTAAGCACGTAGGTCAATTCTCTTATTCTTTCCTTAGCGCTATAAGTGAAAAGTTAAAGCATAACCGTTTTAACTTTTCACTTTTTTGTTGTTTTGAAGTGTTTGCAGATGTCGGTCAATCCGCAGTCCTTGCACAGTGGGCGCTGCGCCTTGCACACATAGCGCCCGTGCAGTATCAGCCAGTGGTGGGCGCGAGGAATGATGTCCTCAGGGATGTTCTTCACCAATTCGTTCTCCACAGCGAATGGGGTGGTGCATCTGTCGTTGACGAGCCCGATGCGATGGCTGAGGCGGAACACATGAGTGTCAACCGCCATGGCAGACTGGTTGAACACGACCGATAGCATCACGTTGGCAGTCTTTCTCCCCACGCCTGGCAGGGCAACGAGCTCATCAAAGTCGCTGGGCACCTCGCCATTGTGCTTCTCTGTCAGAGCCTTTGCCATCTGCACCAGATGCTCTGCCTTGCTGTTGGGATAGCTGACCGATTTCACGTATGCCAGCACGTCTTCCTTTGTGGCGGTTGCCATTTGGGCAGCAGTGGGGTAGGCTGCCATGAGCGCAGGAGTGACCATTTTCACTCGCTTGTCGGTGCACTGGGCAGAGAGCATCACAGCCACCAAGAGGTCGAAAGGATTGGTGTAGTGAAGCTCTGTCTGTGCTTCGGGCATAGCTTCGGAGAAGTATGCGATGAAGCGCTCATATCGTTCTTTTTTCGTCATGATGTCGGTTGAATGAAGAAAAGGGACACATCAGCAATGTGATGCATCCCTTTTGTTTTCTTGTGTTTTCAGTTTCTTCGAAAGCTTATGCCTGAGCAACTGGCTCGATAGATACTGTGCTGCGGTCGAGACGACCACGCTTGAATGTTACGATACCGTCAGCGAGAGCGTAAAGAGTGTCATCCTTACCGATGCCTACGTTCTTGCCTGGATAGTGCTTAGTACCGCGCTGACGAACGATGATGTTGCCAGCCTTAGCAAATTGACCTCCGAAGAGCTTAAGTCCGAGTCTTTTTGAGTGTGACTCACGGCCGTTCTTTGAACTACCTACACCTTTCTTATGTGCCATTGTATAAAAACTGTCTTAATTAAATTGTTTGTTAATTTAATAGATTTGTGATGGTAGGGGATTAAGCAACAACCTGCTTAACGAGAACCTCTGTGAACTGCTCGCGGTGACCGTTGAGCTTGCGGTAACCCTTGCGACGACGCTTGTGGAATACGAGCACCTTGTCGCCCTTTACGAGTGGAGAAACAACCTCGAGAACAACCTTTGCGCCCTCTACTACTGGAGTTCCAACCTTTACTTCACCGTTGTTGTCAACCAACAACACCTTCTCAATCTCAACAGTTGCGTTAGCCTCTACATCCTTGATGTGGTGAACGAAGAGCTTCTTGCCTTCTTCAATCTTGAACTGCTGACCCTGAATTTCTGCAATTACGTACATTTTTGTTTTATTGAATTTTAGGGTGGATCGGGTGGCGAGGTTCCAACACATGAACCTACTTCTTCGAGCCATTCCGACATAAATCGACTGCAAAGTTACAACTTTTCACCAAACTGACCAAAGAAAGCCATGCTTTTTTTGTCTTCTTCAGTGAGAAAAGTGCGACAATCAGAGTTTTTGTTTACATTCTTCCTCCGTATCCACCACGTTCACCGCTTTGACCGTTTCTGCCACCACCTCCGAATCCACCTCTTCCATTGCCAAAGTCAGGACGCTCGTAGCCTCCTCCTTCCATGCGCTGCTGACGCATGTTGGCGCGTGCCTCACGATTGCCAAACACATTGAATCGGTACTGGAAATTTAACATTGCGTATGAATGTATGCTGTTGTTCTCTGTGTCTCGGCGACCATTAGCATTCACGCTTCGTTGTATGTTGCTCTGCTTGTTGAGGATGTCGAATGTCTGGAGCGAGATTGTTGCCTTGCGCTTGAGGAAACGGTAGCTGACCTGAGCATTCCATATCAGTTCATTCGTATTCATTGCTGCTGACGAGTATCCGCGACGGGAGCGCACGCTAATGTCTGTGCTGTATCCAAATCCATTCTCGAAGTTGCCAGTTGTTGAGAGGCCGTAATTGAATGTATAGTTGCTTTGGTTGCTCGACTCCACCAGATCGCTGTGCGAGTTGTTCCAGTTGATGCCGCCATTTGCACGAATGTCAAAGTAAGTAGCACGCCATGTGAGCGAGAGTCGTCCTCCTGCACGATTGCTGCGCACGGTATTCTTCAGCGTATGATTGTTTTGGTACAGGTAACCGATATTGTTGTTGAATGAATAGTTTCCATTGATGCTTGCTGTGAGTTTCTCCCAGATCACAGGAGTGTTGAAGCCTGCATTCGTGCCAATGTTCCAGTCTGGATCTTCAAGGTTCATTGGTGTGGTAATTCTGCCACCGGTTTCTTCATTATACTCCGTCATGCTCTCGATAGAGTTGAGGGTGTTGGAGAATGTGAAACGGAAATTGTAAGAGCGCTTTGTTTCCTGGAAATAGTTGTTGTAGTCGAGGCTGAAGTTGTTGTTGAACGATGGCTTCAAGTTAGGATTGCCTCTGCGGATGTTGAGCGGATTGCTGTTATCCTCTATGTCAAAGAGGTCGGTGAGGCTTGGCTGTTGGCTATTTCCTCGGTATGTCATTCTCAATGTGTGCTGGCGAGTGAAACGGAGCTGTGCATTGAGAGTAGGGGACACTCGTGTGAAATTGCGGCTCAGGTCAAGGTCTTTGTTCATGTAGATTTGCCTTATCTCTTGAGTCTGATTCTCTATGTTCACGCCAGCTGTAGCATTCACTATACCAGCATTCAAGCGGAGTTGGAACTCTGCTCGATTTATCTTGTTTGTGTTGTCCGAATAGCGTGACAGCGACTTGCTGCGGAAGTTTTCCATTTGCAGACTGTCTGGCAATTCACCGCTAAGCTCGTAGTAGTCCCATATCTTCTGTCCAATGGCATCTATCTCCGCAAAGTCGAATGTCTCGCCATCAGTGTGGCGGTTAGAGTAGTTGTATGAATAGTTGAGCTGTGCAAACAAACCGCGTATGATCGGTTCTGAATATGTCAATCCTGCAGAGTAATTCTTGTTCGAAGAAGGATTGTTGCGAAGTCGGAACGTGAGGTCAGTTGAGTCGTTCTTCTGATGATAAATAACGTTCGATTGGTTCCACGATTTGCTGCCGTTTCCGCTTGTAGTGCCATTCAGTCTCAAGCTGATGTTGCGTCCGTTATAACCTGTAGGGCCACCCTCGCCGAACCAAGGGTTTCCACGCAACCTACGGTTGAAAGTGAGTGAGCCGCTGAGGTTGTGGTTGTCTCCATCGCTCCAGTTGCGCGACTCGTTGTCATTCACCTTCACCGAGTCATCAATCAATGCTCTGTCCTCGTTACTGAGAGGATCGAGTACTCCATTAAAGCTGAAAGGATCGCGCTTGAACGAAGAATTGATGTTTGAAGAATTGTTGTCAGAAGTTCCCCACGATATGTTTGGACGGAAAATTACTGTTGTGACTGAGTCAATCTTCCATTCTGCCTTGAATTCTCCATTGAACGTGTTGCTGTGGCTGAGCGTCTCGCTATAACTGTTCTGGAACGATGCATTCACGTTAGTGTAATTCTCTGAACTTGTGCGTGTCCAGTTGTCACTCTTGCGGTAGTTGTAGCTGAAATTACCGCCCACCTCAAGCTTGTCGGGAATTTGGTACATGATGCGACCGCCTAATTGACCATTTGTGTTGTTTCCATTTCCGCCGCCACCGCCGCGACCGCCTCCCACGTTGCCGAAGTTTGTCACCACATTCGACTGGAAGTTATCCTGAAATCTGTTCACCTGGCCTCTCAGAGCATATCTGTCGTGTGTGCCGTAACCGCCGCCTACATTACCTATCCAGCTATTCTTCATGCCTTTCTTGATCGTCAAGTCCAGCACTGTCTCTTCCTCGCCATCGTCAATACCTGTCAGACGAGCCAGGTCGCTCTTCTTCTCGTATGTCTTGATCTTCTTGATAATTTCCGTTGGGAGATTCTTCATCGCCATGTTCTGATCGTTTCCAAAAAATTCCTTTCCATCCACAAGAATCTTCTTCACAGCCTTGCCGTTCACTGTGATTCCGCCATTCTCGTCAATCTCCACTCCAGGCAACTTCTTCACCAAGTCTTCTAACACGCTGCCCTCTGGCACCTTGAATGCGTCAGCGTTGAACATCAATGTGTCGTCTTTCACTTCCACCTCTGGAATCTGCGCAGTCACCACAGCTTGCTTCAGCTCAATGCTGTTAGGCACGAGCATCACAGTGCCTACGGCAAGCGATGCGCTCGCCTTGCTATTCACTGTTATTGCACGATAGAAATTATGATAACCTACATACGAGATCTTCACCACGTATTTTCCGTCCTTCACATTCTTTATATTGAACGTGCCATCCTCATTCGTCACATTTCCTGTCACCATCTTGGCGGTATCAGGACTCATAACCATCACCGTGCTTCGCATCAGTGGGTCTCCATTCTCAGAGTCCACCACCTTACCCTTCAGCACTGTCTGCGCCGAGACAGCCAAAGAGTTAATCATTACTAAAAAGAACAAAAGGGAACGTGAAAAGTTAGTTTTCATCAGTATTCATTGTAATTATATAATGTATATTTATTCAAGTTGTCACACACCCGTTTGACGCTTCATAATACTAAAGGTTTAATGAACCTTATTTTTTTTATGTTTTTATGCATCACAAAAAAAGACGCTTTGGCTTGGTGAATAAGCTTGGAGCGTCTTTTTGTTTCTATGATTGCTATTTGATAAGCGAGAGGAAATACTCGTGGAAACGAGTGTCGGATGTTAGTTCTGGGTGGAAAGCGCAGGCGAGTTGCGCGCCTTGTTGAGCTGCTACTATGCGGCCTTCCACGGTGGCGAGAATGCTAACGCTTTCGCCTGCGGAGGAGATGTAAGGGGCACGAATGAAAGTCATTGGAATGTCAGTGCCAATGTTGGCGACATCCTGCAAGTGATTGAAACTGCCGAGCTGACGACCATAGGCATTGCGATGTGCGGTGATGTCCATCGTGGCAAGGTGTTCTTTATCAAGCATTATGAGGCCTGCACATGTGCCAAATACTGGAAGTCCGTTGAGGATGGCATCACGAATGGGGAGAGTGAGGCCTTCGTCGTTCATTATCTTCATCATGGCAGTGCTTTCGCCGCCTGGTATTATCAACCCATCTTTTGGACAATTCCAATCTTCAAGATTTCTGACTAAAAAGGATTCGATTCCAAGACGATTGAGCATTTGCTGGTGTTCAGCAAACGCTCCTTGAAGGGCAAGGATTGCTATTTTCATTGACCTCTCTCTTCCATTATGAGCTTGATCTCCTGTTCGTTGATACCCACCATTGCTTCGCCAAGGTTTTCAGAAAGCTCAGCAATTATCTTTGGGTTGTTATAGTTTGTGACAGCTTTGACAATTGCCTCTGCGCGCTTCTTAGGGTCACCGCTCTTGAAGATGCCCGAGCCTACGAATACGCCTTCGGCACCAAGTTGCATCATAAGGGCTGCATCGGCTGGTGTGGCAACACCGCCTGCTGCGAAATTGACAACAGGCAGACGACCTGTGTCATGCACTTCCTGAATGAGGGCGTATGGAACCTGAAGCTGCTTTGCTGCTTCGTAGAGTTCATCTTCTGCCATTGACGCAATGCGGCGAATCTCGCTCTGCATCTTGCGCATGTGACGAACAGCCTGTACTACATCACCAGTACCAGGCTCACCCTTGGTGCGAATCATTGTTGCACCTTCATTGATGCGGCGGAGTGCTTCACCAAGGTCGCGAGCACCACATACGAATGGCACTTTGAACTGACGCTTGTCAATGTGGTACACATCGTCGGCTGGTGAGAGGACTTCGCTCTCATCGATATAATCAATTTCGATAGCTTCAAGTATTTGTGCTTCAACAAAGTGACCAATACGACATTTTGCCATAACAGGGATAGAAACTGCCTCTTGGATACCTTTGATCATGTGTGGGTCGCTCATGCGTGACACGCCTCCTGCAGCGCGAATGTCTGCTGGGATGCGCTCCAATGCCATTACTGCGCAAGCGCCTGCTGCTTCTGCGATTCGTGCCTGTTCTGGAGTTGTTACGTCCATAATAACTCCGCCCTTCAGCATCTGTGCGAGCTGACGGTTAATCTCTTGTCTATTTTCCATATAATATAAATGTGTTAGTTGTTAGTTCTTTACCTAAGTTGAGAAGGCGAAACGCCTTTTGTCTTTTTGAAGAACTTAGAGAATTGTGATTGGGAAGAGAATCCGAAGTCGAAACCAATTTCCTGAATGGTCTTTTGGGTGCAAAGAATCTGTCGCTCAGCCTCCTTGATGATGTAGTTGGCAATGAGCTGCTTTGGCGATTTTCCTGCCACTCGGTTTGTCACTTGAGAGAGGTAACGTGATGTGACGCATAGTTTTTCTGCATAGAAGAGAACATCGTGCTGCTTGTGGAAACTAGATGCAACAAGCTGCATGAAGTTGTTGTATATTTCCACTTGGCGGTCGGTCACGTTGCTGGCATCCTCATTGCTGAGCATCTGTGTTCTCTGGCCATTGTGCAGTTCGATAGAATAAAGGACAAGTGACTTTATGTACTCATGAGCAAGCGAGACAGCCTGTTGAATGTCGTTTGTCTGCCCTAAATAGGTTGTAATAGCAGATGACAGTGTGCCGCCAAGACCATGCGTTTTCCAATTGTCTGACTCAGGCAAAGTGAAGAATGTCACCTTGTCGTTGTGGTGGAGTACGTTGGTTAATAGTCCTTTTGTGCAGTGTCCGCCATATATAACAACTGCTTCAGCTCCTAAAAGAGTGAGTTGTTTGGCGGCATTTGCCATTTCCTCGTTGCTGACAATCGGTTTGTCCAGAAGAAGTTCTGCTTCATGTTGGCGAAGGACAAGAACAGTAGTGAGAGGAAGCAGTTTCTCGCACAAAGCATGTATTGCTTCGCTGTTCATAAGCGCCTGTCCTCGTGATGTTTCAATACCAGGTGCACAAACGATATTGGAAGAGTACTTCAATTCGTCAACAATGATGTGAAGAGAATCTGTAGCTCCAATCATGCCCACCTTGATTGCCTTTGGTTGCACATCATTAAGGACTGATCGCAACTGACCTACCACCACGTCCGAAGGAAGATTGAACACCGATTGGATGCCATGCATATTCTGGACAGCCACAGAAGTGAGCACCGTGACGGCATAGCCCCCAAGAGCAGAGATTGTCTTGATGTCACCCTGGACGCCAGCTCCACCTGTGCTGTCGGAACCTGTGATGGATAAGATTGGAAGTAATTCTTTCATTGTCATTGTTTTCCTGACTATCTTTCTCTAAGTCAGTGCAAAAGTACAGCACTTATTCAAAACTGCCAAATGGTGCTTCTCGTTTTGACAAACAATGCTGACACTTTTACATATCGAGTGCTCAGAAATTAACCATTTGCATAGCTATGCATGCCTCCGAGCAGATAATTGACACCGAAGTAAGTCATGAGGATAGTAAGGAAACACATTATATTATATATATGGAATGCTTTTTCGGAACGGAGGAAGTATAGTGATTTTGTATGGAAAGCCACGCCATATAGCATCATTGAGATTAATGCCCACGACTCTTTAGGATCCCAACTCCAGTATGTACCCCATGATTCGCTTGCCCATACTGCTCCTAAGAATATGCCTATTGAAAGGCAGAATGTGGAAGGGTAGAGAAGCAGACGGTTGAGTAGGGTTAGTGAATGTTCACTTTGAATGTCTGCCATTTGCCTCTTGTGTAGCGATGGGATGAGGATATAGACAATAGAGTTGACGAACATGAAAGCATAGATGGCGTAGGACACCATGATGATGCTGACGTGAGACGAGAGCCAAGGCGACATAAGCGCAGGAGCAATTGCGGTGATTTGTGGATTCATCTCTGCTAAGTGTGAAACAAGCAAAGGGAAACCTGCAATGAGGAGTGTGCCTGCTTTGAGGTAGTTGGAATGAGGCAAAGTGAATGCTACGATTGTACCGCACAACAGTGAGATAAATGCAATGAATTGCATGGTTTCCAAACCATTAGTGAGTGGCACAATGCCAGATATGTACCAACGTAGCCCAAGGCTTACAGTTAGTATTGCAAGTGCAATAATTAGAACAGAAGTAGTAGCAATAGAGATGCCTTTTTCAATATGTTTTGGAATAGAAGCTCCTGCTATTCGTGCCGTGATGAATCCCAGAGCGATGAATGCAGTTGTAAGGCATAGTATGAATAGGACTGTGGCAAATGGAGTCTCGTTGTAGAGAATCTCTGCTTTCACCTTCTCCTCTGGCAGAGGAGTCGCACCTTCTGGAAGTGGCATGAGAAGCGTGCCTTCTTGCAGCCATAGTATGATGCCGAGTTTGTCCTCGATGTCAGGATTGGAATGGGGTGGAAGAATATAATATCCTTCTTCGTCGAAGAAGTCAGTGAAGCGTGCCAATTCAGTAGTGATGCCGAGCTGCTTCTTGAGTTTGCGGTCCTTCACTTTTATCATGTCAACATGCTGCCATTCGTCTGCATAGAGCATCCAAGATAGCAGAACTTGCTCAGAGGAAAGTCCTCGGAATGTAGGTTTTCCAGTGAGTTTTGTTGTGAAGTCGCGGGCAAGGGTGTTAAGAGGACAGATACGCCCATTGTATATTATCTGCTTGTATTTTAAAGAGTCAGCTTGTGCACGCTCCATGCAATGAGGTGTTGCTGGCGCAGTTTTGGCAATAGCATGCGAAGAGAATAGAAATGATGCGCCAATCAGAAAGGCAATGCCAAGCATTGACGAATTCTCTTTCAGTTTGCGTATGAGGCGCTTGATTTCGCCACTGCGTGCAATGAGCATCCACATGAATGATATAGCAAGAAGGGCATAGCCGATAAAAGATATGGTGATGCCGTATGGATCGTACTTGAACGAACCTTGTCCGTCGAATGGAGTGGGATTTTTTTCGCCGAAGAGATGAGTGGTGAGTGCGCCAATCAGTATGATGATGAAGGATATGTGGATGCCGAACACAGCATATTGTTTCCACAGTTTACGCTTCACAAAGAGAGGGACAGACGATAGAACAACAGCGCCCCATAGGCAGACAAACCAAGGGGCGCTATATATGTATTTGCTTGCTGTCTCTGTGCCGTAGTTGTCTTCCACTATTGTGGCAATGGCAATGACTAAGGCAATGACAAACAAGATGATGAAAGGAAGTGATTTTTTCATGAGTCAAGCGAATCAATGGCCCCATTGATTCTTTTGTTTTGATGTTTGTATGCTGGTGAATCAAGGGGTCTGACCCCTTGATTCACTTAGAAGTTGCGGAATTGTGGATTGTCTTGTTTCTTGATTGCTATGCACTCCATCTCTATGAGCCAGGTAGGGCGGCAAACAGGAGCAAGAGTGATGACGAATGGGATGTTTGGGAACTTCTCTGCAAACATTTTGCTTACAACTTCATAATCTGCAAAGTCACGGAGATAGACAATTATTTGCATCACATCATCATAGCTCATGTCTCCCTCAGCCAGAAGTGTCTCTACATTTTCCCACATACGTTCAGTTTGCTTCACGATATTGCCTACGTGAACAACTTCACCTTTATTGTCGATGGATGCTGTGCCTGATATGTAGATGTGGTTGCGATCGCCGTACTGCATCAGCGTACCTCGCTCGAAAGTCACACCATACTCAATGGTTTTGTTCAAGTGGGTGAGAGCATAGAGATAACGCTGCTGCTCAGGTTGGAAACCTGTGAGTGCATAGCTTCCTAACTGTATCAGAGCCTTAGGATCAGCAGGATTGCCGCCAATGCCTGTAGAAGAGATGTAGTGAGTGTTCTGCGTGAGTCCTTGCTCAATGAAGCATTCACGACGAGATTTCACAAGTCCTCCATACTGAGTGTCCACATCGCGCACAAAGAACCAGGTGCGTATGCAGTTTGCCTCGAGTGTGGCATTATTGTTCTTGAGAATATCAATGTAGCGAAGCATGACGTTCCATGTCTGCATGTACGAACTCTTCTCATTGACAGGGTCATTGTTGATGAGTCCCATTGTCCAGATATGACAATAGTCATTGTGGGCAACATAAGCAGACTCTCCATCGTAACTTACATCAGCACCCTTGATGAGATAAATCCACACAGCTATCTTGCTGCCATCGAGTGGTGACTGCTGTATGAGGCTGACAGAGCACTCGTCATCTTGCTTCATGAGTGGCTGCTGGTTTGTAGAATCAGAAAGGAAATATCTCTTGAACACAACCTTTGCCTCCTTCATCTCAGGCAAAGAACAGAGCATTTCCTCTGCCTCATAGAGGCGTGAAAGCTGACCATCAAACATTTCTCCACGTGGTTCCACATGAAGTATTACGTGATATTCCTCAACAAGTCCTTCTGGCGCAAAGGCAGAAAACTCTGCTTTCACGCCTATTCCGTTCCAGTTTATCTTTGATGTTTTTATCATTTTAGTTTTTAATTTTGTGCAAAGTTAGCAAAAATACTTAAAAGAATTAATAATTTATAAATAAATTACTTCTTTATCGTTTTATGTTCTCTATTCTATTGCGCCATTGTCAATCCATGCTTTTATCAAACTCACCATTCGTGCTCTTTTGTCTTCAGAGAAAAGCGAAGGGTGAGAGTAGCGAATGTCAGCTCCAAGAGTTATGGCTTGGTAGAGAACGCTATTGTCTGCATCGCCAGGAACAACTCGCTTGGCATCTGGCTTGCAAGTTGACTGCGCGTTGACCAGATTCGAGTAACTATTTTCACTGCTTAGGTCAAGGTTTGCTGTCGGTTTGCTGCCTCCGTGGCAACGAGCGCAAGAGAAGAAATCATCATTGAATACCGCCTTGTTTATGGCAGAATACATTCTTAAATCAATCTTGCCTGCATCGATATGGATTGTGTCATCAGATCGTTGAGCGTCAGGTATATTGAATGAGTAGAATGATACAAGCTTTGCACGGAGTGCATTGACAGCACAAATCTCAATTGTTTTGCATTCAGTACTGATGTTGGAGAGCTCAATGTTTATTGAAGTTCCTGAATCCTTGGCATCAGGTATAGTCTTCTGAATGACAGAATATTCAGACTCTTCGTTGAATCCCGCAACGACGATATTGTAGCCACCCAGCCAAGAGTCAATTCCCTCAAACTCACCCTTCAGTATGGCATTGTAGGTTTCGGACTCATCAATGTGCTGCTTGTCAATAATGTGCCCATCGTCGCACGAAGACAAAGACAGTACAGTGAAGAATGTAAATAGTAGATTCTTTTTCATCATGAAGTAAATCAGAGAATTTTAGAATGTGTATTGAAGCATCACTGTAGCGCTATGCTTTGCTATGCCAAGGTCGTCGTTGTCGCGGTCAAGCTGAGTCTCATGTCCAGTGCGACCTATGTACTGATACATGGCAGAAACCTTCAAGCCAGTGTTTTTGATGAAGTAGTTCATGCCTATTGCAGGCATGTTGAGCATACCGTCTTTGTCTGTGCTGTTGCGATTCATGAAATCATAGCGGGCTGCAATTTGAGCCTGTGGTGCAACGAAATACCCTGCCTGCACATACCCGCCCCAGTAATTGAATGTGTCGTCAATCTTCTGACGATCAGTGAAACCTACATGCATCATGTATGCTTCTGCGCCGATATAGAGCTTGTTGTAGAGCCATGAAAATTCAACCCCATAGCGAGAGTCGTTAGTGCTTTCGCTCTCGCTCTCCACATTAAGATTGGCAGATGCTGCAACCAGCAGCTTGTTTTCATGCAGCAGTTTGGGGTTGCCTTGAGTAGCTGGCACTGAGCCCTTTGGTGTCCAGGCGAGGCGGCAAGCATAGAGGAGTGAAGGTATGTGCCAGTCATCAGAGAAGGTCTTTGTTGCTGTGTTCAATCCAGCGCCTGTACCATTAAAGATTCCTCCCTCATATCCAATCCACTTATTTATCTTGCCATGAATCATAACTCCGAGGTCGAAACCTGTGCCAATCTTAGGCGTGACGGCATTGAGTGAATGAGGCATGATGCTGGTTGCTGTGAGTGATGTTGGCAGCTGTGGCAAAAGTGTTTCGCCAAGAGTGGTGAGATAAGCATGAGAGAATGGCGTCTTGAACTTGCCCACTTTGATTGCAACGCCGTCATTCATCTTCACATCAAACCAAGCTTGCTGCAGCAGTGCGCCGCCAGATGCAGAGGCATTGATGCTGAGGTTGTATGTGACTTTGTTGTATGCTTTGCCTGTGAACCCAAGAACAGAGTAGGGAATAGCGAATCCCGAGTTTGCCACATTGTCTTGGTTGTAAGCTTTGTCAAGCCCCTCATCGTCATGGTAGTTGAAATTTGCTGCAGTTTGGAGCATGAGGTATGGCTTGAAAGAGAAGTTGCCATCCTTGCTTTCTATTTGGAACATGCGGTCAGAGCCGATCGTAACCACGCCATTATCAGTGTCGTATGACGTTTGCGCTGTGGCAGTGAGTGAGAAGATTGTTGCGAGTGCAGCTATATGTATATGTTTCATTGCTGTTTTCTTTTGTTAGCCAAGCAAGCGTCATTGCTTGGACTGGGTTATATAAATGTTTATTAGAGGCTTTGTAGGAAACGGATGAGTGCTTGTCGATCAGCTTTATCCATTTTCTTGAATAGATTCTTGCTTGCTTCGCCCTCACCTCCATGCCAGAGTATTGCTTCGGTGAGGTTGCGTGCTCTGCCATCGTGGAGGAAATAAGTATGGCCATTCACTTTCTGCTGCAATCCTATGCCCCACAGCGGTGTGGTGCGCCAATCGTTGCCTCGTGCAAGACCACTTACGTAGTTGTCGTTGAGGCCCACCCCCATGATTTCGCTGCCCATGTCGTGAAGAAGGTAGTCGGAGTAAGGATGAATCGTTTGACTGCCTAACCAAGGCAACTGAGTGCCGTTGAGCAGCGCTGCACCTCTATTCTGCGTGTGAAGTGTCGTGACATGGCACAGATGACATTTTGCTTCGTAGAACTTCTTCTCGCCCAATGAGATAGCCTCTCGCTCTGTCATGGAAACATTTGTGCCATCTGACCTTGTTAGAGATACAGTTTTGCTTTTGCTCCCCAATCTGCGGGCAGGAACGCCAAGAGCATGCATGTAGAGATCCACGTTCTCCATGTCTTCTGTGCTCACATCGAGTTTGTCATACAAAAGTCCCATCATCGATCCTTGCGCCATCTGACTCTGTCCCTCGCATATCTCCTCTGGATAGCGAGAGTTTGTAGCACCCATATCGCTTGAAAAACCAAGTTCCACGGTAAGGTCTTGATGCTGAGCTTTATTGCCAGAAAGACCAATACCATACACACCACGTTCTGTGATGTAGTTAGCCTTGCCGTGAATGCCGTATTCTGGATAGTTGCTCTTTGCTGCAAGCTGTGCAATCTCGTTTCTATCGATAGCCATCATCTGTCCCATGCCCACGTGGCGAAGAGGAATGCGCACAGTGCAGAAAAGATCCTCTGACTTTATTTCAACAGAGTCTTTCTTCACGCCATCCCACATCTTTTTGTACCAGCTCACCACCTTGAAATGAGGACATGCCAGTTCGTATTCTTCACCATCAGGGAAGTGCCCCTTCTCGTATGAGTAGGTTGCACTGAGCTTGCCTTCGGCAGTAGCACCGTATATGGATTGGTCATGCACCACACGCCCATAGTCTTGGAAGAATGCTCCATTCTTGCGAGTGATGTACACCAGCATTGCCGACATTCCGTTTGTGCCAGAGCCATAGATCGGATTGCCAGCCTCATCAGTTCCAATCTGATTCCATGTGCCAGGATTAGTGCGCCCAGCATTCATGTGGCAGCTGCCGCAAGAATACCCAGCATACACAGGGCCATAGTTGTCAGTCACATTGTCATACAGACGGTTGCCGCGCTGAAAGCGACTGGCGTATGTGCCCGACAGCCATTCCGCATCGATATCGTATGCCTTCGATGAGTTGTAGAAGATAGTCGATGTTCCAGCCGAAAGGGCATAGTTCTCCAAATCGCCAGCATGCGTCTCGATGAACGATGTGATATTCTCATCTTCATTATCGTTGCACGCAGACAATGAGAGCATTCCAAATGCAGCAATGAACAGTATTGCTTTCTTTTTCATAATCGCTTTATACCACATAAGTGTAGGAGAGATTCTCATCCCTGCCTACACGATGCGGTTCACATTATATTATTTTATCAACCTATTTAATAGTGCGTGGCTTGCCATCTTTGAAAAGAAGGAATTCGAGCGTATGGAAACCTCGTAGAGATTGCGCTGCCTCGATAGCCTCGCTGTCTTCGTCATAGTCGCCCGACCATTCAAACTCTTTCCAATTCTCTGATTTCATCAGGTTTGCTATGCCTACTTGGTCGAGAGGCCAAGAATCCATGTTTGGGTCGAGACCAAGCTCTGCAACTGGGCCGAAGAGGAACGCCTCTGATGTCTCCCAAGGACGGCGAGCATTCAGCCATGCATTGCATGCCGCTTCGAAGTTTGCGTTCGAAGGGTTAGCCTGAAGAGCAGAAACAGCCTTGTAGAGGTTGGCATTTGCTGTAGCGAGTTCGGAGTATGTAGGAAGTGCAACATTGTCCACAAACTGATCCACAACAGCCTGCCACTCAATGCTCTCGTCAGCACTGATCTTGCCTTTCAAATCCTCAAGTGCCTTTACTAAGTCAGCGCAAGCATCCATTGCGATAGAAGTTTCCTTCGAGCTGATATTGTTGCGGAAAGGCTGAGGAATATTATCTATTGCGTTCCATGCGGCACCCACTTTTGCCCACACATCAGCCGCTGTTGCACTGAGGGCATTGTTGGCAAGGCAAGCAGCAATCACAGAGTTCGACGCAACCTGATTTGCCGAAATGCGTGAAGGATTAGAGTCGTAGCCAATGTTCTTTCCTGCCAAAGAGTTAGCAACAGAAAGGATATTGTTCTTGTAGTCATCGCGCGAGTGCCAGGAATACCACGACTCCACAGCATACAGCGCCTGAGTTGTCTCGCCAGAAACGAGAAGGTCGTATGGCTCGCCGATCTTAGCCGTACCTACCTCATTGGCAATGTCAATGCATCCGTCGATGATCTGCTCAATGCAATCTTCTGCCGACTTGTATTCAGTAGAACTGCCATTGTGCGCCTTGAACGCTGCTCCATAGCCATTCTGCCATTTGCTGTTCAGCGTGGATGCATCTGCCTGAAGGAGAGATGCCACGTTCTTTGCGTAATTGCCCCATGCCTTAGCGTTCGACTCGTTGTAGTCGAGGTCGCGTGCCGCTTCCTCTGTAATCTCTGTTTCTTTCTTCTCATTGTCGTCATCGCTGCACGATGCTGACATGACGCTGAGCCCCAAAGCCAGGATGCCCAAGATTAAGTAGTTCTTTTTCATCTTTTAGTATTTGTTTTGAGTGTTATTATTCATCCTGTGGATATTGCTCTCCTCCATCTAATGAGGGGTGGGGGGGAGAATCACTTATTTCCTGCTAAACCATCCCGCAAATGCAGCTCCGATGGCAAACTCATTCTCGTTGTTATAGTTTCCACCGCCAATCCTGCGAGTTGTGTAATCTGCCTTCACAACAAGGTTGGGCAATGCTCGCCAGTTTAAGCCAGCCACCCACATCGAAGTCTTCAGGCGTGGTTCCATCACATCTATGCCTTTGCCTTCTTCCTGCGCATTATAGTACTCATAGCGCACGAACGGAATGATGTTTGGGCAGCGCATGTCATTCACCATGCCACGTATGTTCAGTCCCACCTCTCCACCGTAAGCCACAGCCTTGTGGGCAATCGGCGTGATGCGTGAGTACGGCGACTTGTTTGATAACTTATTGTTCTTCTGGCTCAGCACATCGCTGTTAGTCAGATTGCCCATGAGGTAGTTAGCCCTTGCCTCCACACACTTGCCCTTGTACTGACCTTCCAGATTGTAAATGCGCACAGGCATCTTGCCCAATCCCTTGTACGTCTGCTCCTTGTCGGAATTCCCGCCCACATTCTTGCAATAGTACATCGCAGCTCCCAGCCTCAGTCCAGGCACGCCTGTGTAGTTGAGTCGCACGGCATATCCAGGCTGCGAGAAGTTATCCTCCTCAAATCGGTGACTTGCAGCTTGCCCAGCCCAATTGTTGCGGTCGAAGGCATTGCCATTCAGTCCTGCCACCACCATTGCCTCGTAGTTGAAGCTTGCGTATCCCTTGCCAATCTGACCGAACACTTCCAGTCCTGTCTCATGCCATGTGTTAGGAACTATGCTCGTCTCACCTTCAGGGCGCACAGTGCCAAAGAATGTGACTGGCTCATGATGGGCGTTGTTCTGTCCAACAGGCACAACGATATGCCCAGCCTTTACATTGAATGCAGGATGAATCAACCTTGTGATGTGAAACTGCTCGATTGCCACCTCACCGCCTTTCTCCACCTCCATTTCATACTCGCCATTCTCACTGTTCTCCAATTCGTATTCCACGCCAGTGCCGCCGCTCTCAAACTCAATCTCCACGCCAAGCACCCACTTGCTGCTGAATTTATAGTCGCCAGCCACCACGAATCGAGGAATGCTGATAGTATTTCGATGCGTCTTTGGGTTACCCTCAGCATTGCCATAAAAACGGTTACTGCCATATCCCTTGAATGCTGCCACCATCTCGCCATATCCACCAATGCGATACTGCTCAAACGATTGCAGCTCCGCTATCGAGTCGCCATTCTGCTGCGCCACGGCATTTGTTGCAATGGCAAAGCACGATAATAATACTGTTTGTTTTACTGACATAATTTTATATAAGTATTTCTCACCCCCTCTGTTCCCCATCAGTCAGCCCTCCCACTATGCTGGGAGAATGCCAGATGAGAGAGGTCTCGTTTATCGAGTGCAAAGTTACCGCCATTCCCACACCTTCGCAATACTCTAATTTTATGAAAACAGCACAAAAAAAGGGTATCAGCCATTAGCCGATACCCATAAAGCGTATGGTGAATACCCACTGCTTCTATGCTTGTACTTAATTATGAGTATTGATAGTCGAATAAGAATAAGCGGTTAGTTCTATCCCCCATTTTTGTCTATCTATAAACGAAATGCTCACGCTCGTATAACCAGCATGCTTATGCTCGACAAAAAAATAAGCCAAAAGCTTTGGTTTGTGCGACAAAGCTTTTGGCTGGTTGACTATTTTGAAGTGTGGGGATGAATTAGATTCGCTTTAATTGTAGTGCAAATATACAAAAAAATAATGAATCTGTCAAGATTTTGGAGCGTTTATTTTTGTATGCTATTTATTGTTCCGCACGGCATGTTCTTTGCTGATGCGCATACTCTTTGCAATGCCCGCTTGCGCTGCATTGCTGGCAGTCGCCGCAGCTGCAAGAGGTGTCTTTGCCTCGCAACTGGCGATAGATGCGGATGGCAATCATGACAGCTGCGAAGGCGACGATGCAATATACTATGATGTCTTGGGTGTTCATATTCTTAGATGAAGAGTGAGCCAATCTGGAATACTAACATTGAGGCGAGCCATGCAAGGAGGGTGGTGTAGAGGGCGGTGAAGCCTGCCCATTTCCATTGCGTGGATTCGTTCTTAATAGCTATGCATGATGGTATGCATGGGAAATAGAGGAGTACGAAAACCATGAAAGCGAATGCGCTGAGTGGGGTCAGCCCGCTCTTTGCTATGATGGAAGAAAGACGTGCGTTCTCAACCTCCTCCTCATCATTAAGGTCTTCGTTCTCGCCATGCTTATCGTTTTCGTTAAAGTTATCGTTTTCGTTGTAGAGCACTCCCATGGTAGAGGCTACGATCTCTTTTGCACCAATGCCTGTCACGATGCTGACACCTTCTTTCCATTGGAGACCGCATGGGCGAATGACGGGCTCAACAAATTTGCCTATCTGTCCAATGTAGCTCTGCTCCATCTGTTCCGACTTGCTCAGAGCCTCGTGGCGAGGGAAATAGCTCAGTGCCCATACTGCAATGCTGGCAACGAGTATGGTTGTGCCCATCTTCTTGAGATACTGCTTGCCTTTCTCCCATGTGTGGCGGCCAACGGACTTCATGGAAGGCATGCGGTATGGGGGCAATTCCATGACGAAGGGACTGCTGTCTCCCTTGATGACGAAGTTGCTGAATACCTTTGCCATAATGACTGAGAAGATGATGCCGATGACGTACATCGACAGCAGCACGAGGGCTGAGTGCTTAGGGAAGAATGCGCCAATTATGATGATATAAACAGGCAATCGCGCAGAGCAAGACATGAGCGGCACGATGAGCATTGTGATGAGTCGCGACTTCTTGTCCTCGATGGTGCGTGTTGCCATGATGGCTGGGATGTTGCAGCCAAAGCCCATGATCATTGGTATGAACGATTTGCCGTGCAATCCCATGTGGTGCATGATCTTGTCCATGATGAATGCGGCGCGAGCCATGTAGCCAGAGTCTTCCATCCACGAGATGAATGCATAGAGTATCATGATGTTTGGCAAGAACACAATCACTCCTCCCACACCGCCAATGATTCCATCGACGATGAGATCCTTCAGTGAGCCGTCTGGCATTGTGTTGCCAACAATCTCTCCAATCCACCCAACGATGGTGTCGATCCAATCCATTGGGTACTGACCGATGTTGAATGTGCAGAAGAACATAAGATACATGAGCAAGAGGAAGATAGGGTAGCCCCACATTTGGTGAGTCACCACTGCGTCGATGCGCTTGGTGAGCAGTCGCTTGTATTTGTGCATCTTCTTGAAGCATTCCTTCAGCGCGCCTTGCACGAAGCCATACTTAGCATCGGTGATGGCAGATTCGCTGTCTTCGTCAATCTCCTTGAGGATGCTCTTCTGGCAGGCGTCGCGAATGCTGAAAATGTCGTTGGCGTTCTCCAGCGTCTTGACTATGCCCTCCACCTGGCGGTCGTTCTCCAGCATTTTGATGGCAAGGAAGCGAGCTGAGTAGTTTTGGTGCGGCTCGGGATTGAGACGAATGAGTTCCTCAATCTTCATGATGTTCTGCTCGAGGAATGCGCCGTGGTTGACGTGGATGTGACGGAAGATCTTCTGCTTGCCTTCTTCAATCTCGATGATGGTGTGGAAGAGTTCCTTCACTCCTTCGCCCGTTCTGCCCACGGTGGGCACGATAGGCGTGCCGAGCAATGTGCCGAGCTGATTCATGTCGAGCTGGTTGCCGCTTTCGCGCAACTCATCGAACATGTTGAGCGCAATGATCATCGGCACGTCCATGTCGATGAGCTGGGTGGTGAGGTACAGGTTGCGCTCAAGGTTGCTGGCATCGATCACGTTGATGATGAGGTCGGGATGGCGCTCGATGATGTATTTGCGCACGTACAGTTCCTCGGGCGTGTAGGCTGTGAGGGAGTATGTGCCAGGCAGATCGACGAGGTTGAAATGATAGCCCTCGAAGTCGAACTGCCCTATCTTTGCATCTACTGTGACGCCTGAGTAGTTGCCCACGCGCTCATGTGCGCCGCTGGCGATGTTGAAAAGGCTTGTCTTGCCGCAATTGGGGTTGCCGACAAACACCACGTTCAGCTCTTTCTCCTTCACGCGTGCCACGCGGTGCATGCGATCCTCACACTCTGTGGCTGGTATGCCCTTCAGCTCTGGGTGGAGCGCTTCCCACTCTGCAGCTTCCTCTTCGCTCACCACATCCACAAGCTCTGCCTCAGCGCGGCGAAGGCTCACCTCATAGTCCATTATCTTGTATTTGACAGGGTCGCGCAGCGGGGCATTGAGCAGCACCTCCACGGCTTTGCCCTTGATGAATCCCATTTCCACGATGCGCTTGCGGAAACCTCCGTGACCCATCACACGGACGATGACGCCCTTTTCTCCTGTCTTCAGTTCTGATAGTTTCATTGCTTCTTGTTTTATTTCGGGTGCAAAATTACGACGAATATTTGTACCTTGCAATACTCACTTTTCAGTAATTTCCTCATTGTGTATTATTTTTCAATCTTTTATTGGTATTATTTTATCAAAAAGTAGTAACTTTGCACAAGTTTTCCGATAAGAGCAAAGAATTATGGCTGGTCAATATAAGTCAACAGACAAACTGAGTTACGTTATTTCCAACGACTATCGCCTCCTTCAGGTGATGAGCCGGTTTGGCATTTCCTTGGGATTTGGCGAGAAAACTATCTACGAAGTGTGCCGCCAGTGCGGGGTGGATGCTGACACTTTCCTCACGGTGATAAACTATGTGAAGGATGGAGCGGAGAATCATCCGCAGCGAGTGACTGCTGTTGACGTGCAGTCGGTGCTCAAGTATCTGAAGAAGACTCACGAGTATTTCCTCGACTATCTGTTGCCAAGCATCCGCTTCCATTTGCTCAATGCTATCGACTGCTCTGTGAAAAACGAGATTGCATTCCTGGTGCTGAAATTCTATGACGAGTATGTGGAAGAAGTGAAGAAGCACATGGAGTATGAAGACAACACGGTGTTTTGCTACGTGCAGAAGCTCATCAGCGGCGAGGCGACTCAGTTGGAGAGCGTGCAATTGCTGTCGAGTCATCACGACTCGATTGAGAATAAGCTCAAGGAACTGAAGAACCTCTTCATGCAGTACTATCCACAGACGGAAAATAATGAGAAGCTGAACAGCGTGATCATCTCCATCTATCAGGCAGAGGAGGAACTGAGCATTCATTGTCTTGTGGAGGACAACATCTTCACTCCAGCTGTGCGCAGGCTTGAGCATCAGGTGAAAAACCGCAAGCCTGCGATGGACGAGGCGCTCGCCATCTCGCCTGCTGCCTCGGAGGAGCAATTGTCGGAGAGAGAGAAGGAAATCGTGGTGTGTGTGGCAAAGGGCATGGCAAACAAAGAGATTGCCGACAAGCTCTGCCTGAGCGTGAACACGGTGACGACGCACCGACGAAACATAGCGCGCAAGCTGCAGATTCATTCGCCAGCAGGCATCACAATTTATGCCATCGTGAATAAGCTGGTCACGCTTAGCGAAGTTAATATCTAATAGTTGCATAACGAATAATTATTTACATCATACATTTATATGGAAAGAAAAGTTGCTTTAATCACAGGTGTTACAGGACAGGACGGCTCATACCTTTCAGAGTTCTTGCTGTCGAAAGGTTATGAAGTGCACGGCATCATCCGCCGCAGCTCTGTTGACTATCGTGAGCGAATCGCTCACCTTGAGGGTACACCTAATTTTCATTTGCACTATGCTGACATGGGCGACTCAATGTCGCTCGTGAAATTGGTGGGAAAGGTTCAGCCAACAGAAATCTACAACCTCGCAGCGCAGTCGCATGTACAGGTCAGCTTCGATGCTCCTGAGTTCACAGCTGACGTTGACGCAGTTGGTGTTCTTCGTGTGCTTGAGGCTGTTCGCACAAATCATTTGGAAAAGACTTGCAAGATATACCAAGCATCCACTTCTGAGCTCTACGGCAAAGTGGAGGAGGTGCCACAAAATGAGAACACTCCATTCCACCCATACTCTCCATACGCAGTAGCTAAGCTTTATGGATTCTGGATTGTGAAGGAATACCGTGAGGCATACGATATGTTCTGCTGCTCGGGCATCTTGTTCAATCATGAGTCAGAGCGTCGTGGCGAGACATTCGTCACTCGCAAGATCACTCTCGCTGCTGCTCGCATCGCTCAGGGCAAGCAGGATTGCCTCTACCTCGGCAACCTCGACTCTCTCCGCGACTGGGGCTATGCCAAGGACTACGTAGAGTGCATGTGGCTCATCCTTCAGCACGACAAGCCAGAAGACTTCGTCATCGCCACAGGCGTTCAGCACACAGTGCGTGAGTTCGCTACTCTCGCTTTCCAGTATGCTGGCATTGAGCTCAAGTGGGAAGGCGAAGGCATCGACGAGAAGGGTATCGACGTGAAGACAGGAAAGGTTGTTGTTGCTGTTTCTCCTGATTTCTATCGTCCTACAGACGTGGTGAACCTTTGGGGCGACCCTACAAAGGCAAAGAACGAGCTTGGCTGGAACCCACAGACCACTTCATTCGAGCAGCTCGTGAGCATCATGGTGAAGCACGATATGGAGAAGGTTGCTGCTGATCACGTTGCTTCTGTGATGCGCACAAACCTTGCTGAATATTTGGAGAAGGGACTTGTAAAGTAATTCGGTAAAAACAATACAAAAATAATAACTCACACTTGCTATCTTTTGGTAAGTGTGAGTTATGTGATATGAATATGTTAGAAAAGAATTCAAAAATATTTGTAGCAGGACACCATGGATTGGTTGGCTCTGCTATTTGGAACAATCTCAAGGCGCGCGGCTATGAGAACCTCGTAGGCAAGAGCCATGCAGAGCTTGATCTTCTCGATCCTGTTGCTGTGAAGGCTTTCTTCGACGAGGAGCAGCCAGATGCTGTGGTGCTTGCAGCTGCACACGTAGGCGGCATCATGGCAAACTTGCAGTATCGTGCCGACTTCATCTATCAGAATCTTCAGATTCAGCAGAATGTGATTGGTGAGGCTTGGAAGCACGGCGTGAAGAAGCTTCTTTTCCTTGGCTCCACTTGTATCTATCCAGGCGAGGCTCCACAGCCAATGCCAGAGGATTGCTTGCTCACATCTACGCTTGAATACACCAATGAGCCATACGCAATTGCTAAGATTGCTGGCTTGAAGATGTGCGAGAGCTTCAATCTTCAGTATGGCACAAACTACATAGCAGTGATGCCAACAAACCTCTATGGCCCTAACGATAATTTCCATCTTGAGAACAGCCACGTTCTTCCTGCAATGATTCGCAAGATTCATCTTGCCAAGTGCCTGAACGAAGGCAACTGGGATGCTGTTCGCAAGGATCTCGGTCTTCGCCCTGTCACTCTCAAGGTGCCAAAGATGGTGGATGGTCAGGCAGAGCCAGACAGCGCAGCAGCAAGAGCAGAGCAGACTATCATAGCAACAGCGATGAGCGACGAGATGACTATCCTTCAGGTGCTTCGCCACTACGGCATCACTCCGCAGGCTGTCACTCTTTGGGGCTCGGGTGCTCCTATGCGCGAGTTCCTTTGGAGCGAGGAGATGGCTGATGCTTCTGTTCATTGCCTTCTCAATGTTGACTTCAAGGATGTGGTTGAGAACAGCGACTTCACCACAAACCGCGATGGAATCAAGGAAGTGCGCAATTGCCACATCAATGTGGGCACAGGCAAGGAGATTTCCATCAAGGAGGTTGCAGAGCGCATCATGAAGGAGATTGGTTTCAAGGGCGAGCTTCGCTGGGATTCAAGCAAGCCTGATGGCACGCTCAAGAAGCTCACCAATGTGGACAAGCTCCATCGTCTCGGCTGGCATCACAAGATTGAGATTGACGAGGGCATCCACCGCCTCTACGATTGGTATTTGCAAGGCATCTGCATCAATCATAAGAACGGATGATTTAGATGCAATATTGAGTATTATAAACAAAAAGAAAACCAAGGATTTGTATTCCTTGGTTTTCTTTTTTGTGGTAAATAGTTCGGACGATTATTTTCTGATGAGTTTAGCAGCAAAACCGCCGCCACTTGCCATGTGCAAAGTGATGCGCTCGCGAGGATCGTGGCTGATGTAAACCGTCATGTTCATTACGTCGTAGTCAGTTGCAGCCTTGCCTGCGTTCACGCCATCCACGAATGCCGTGATTTCGTATGTGCCAGCAGGAAGGAAGTCGCTGCTCAGCTCTATGTCTCGGCTCTCCCAGCTTGTTTCGCCTGCCACATACCAGTTGTTGCCCTGGCGGCGCGCCATTACGATATACTT
Organism: Bacteroidaceae bacterium; assembly: GCA_045600665.1. Lineage (GTDB taxonomy): Bacteria > Bacteroidota > Bacteroidia > Bacteroidales > Bacteroidaceae > Minthosoma. The sequence goes on along the minus strand of JAZRYI010000099.1, from coordinate 1,968 downwards.
GCCCATCTCGCCCTTGATGCACTTCATCTCGTCATAAACCGTAGGAAGCGATGTGATGAAGTCTGTGCATTCCTTCTCCTTCATGTAGATGGTAGGATTGTCGGCAAGCATAGTGAGAGGGGAGTCATGCACGATGTAGTGTGCAAGCTGATGGCATCGGGTTCCCATTGTGACAGGGTTATAGTACATTGGCTGGAAGTCGGCAGCAGTGGCATTGCGGAAACCGCCTGGAGTGAAATCCACATATCCTGCCATCATGCGGATGTAAGGGAACGTGACGTCATACTTGGGCATGTCCTGCTCTGGCTCATCTACTTGCTTGCCATTCTTCATGCCTTTGAATCGCTGTGTCCATTTCACCTCTTCCATGCCGAACACGCTCTCGAAGTTGATGACGTTTGGGTATGTGCGGTTGATGCCTGCTGGAGGGAAGATGCCATGATAGTCAAGCATGAGCTTGCTCTTCGCGCATCGCTCTGCTATGCGATAGGTCATCTCCACGCCTTCTTGGTCGAAACGGTCGAGGAAATCCACCTTGAAGCCCTTGATGCCCATTGCTGAGTATTTCTCGCAAGCTTCGTCCAGCTGCTTGTCCAGCACGTTGAACACTGTCCAGAGGATGATGCCCACATTCTTTCTCTTTCCATACTCTACAAGTTCTGGCAGATTGAGCTCAGGAATCACAGTGAGCATGTCCCCGCTCTTTGGCTCATACCATCCTTCGTCGAGGATGATGTACTCAAGACCATTCTTTGCGGCGAAGTCTATATAGTATTTATATGTGTCCTGATTGATGCCTGCCTTGAAATCTACCTCGCTGATGCCCCAGTCGTTCCACCAATCCCATGCCACCTTGCCAGGCTTTATCCAACTGATGTCGCCCTTGATGCGGTTAGGAGCAGCAAGTGAATATACGAGAGTGTTTGTAGGCATTTCTGTATCGCTGTGAGTCACTACCATCACTCTCCAAGGGAAGGTGCGGCTGCCGTTGCCTTTGGCAATGAACGACTCTGTGTCTGTCACGTACTTTTGCACACGCCATGCGTAGTAGTCAAACGCTTTTGGGTATTGAGCGAACGAGGCGCTGAGGCTATTGCCTTTTCCCTTTACGAATATGCCTGGGTATGCTTCCACATCGCTTTCGAGGATTGTGACTTTTGCCGATTCACAATCTACAGTCACAGGCAGGAATGCTTCGAGATCCTTGCTGTTTGAGAGTGGCGCAACGTCGTATGTGGCTTGAAAAGCCATTGCCTTTGGAGCCTTCTCGTTTGTGGAGTATGCCATGTAGGTGGTGTAGTCGCCAGTGAAATTGAAGTTTGCCACTTCGCCGTCTATGCACCAGTTGCCTTTTGTTGTGGTTATCCATCTGTAGGCTATGCCAGAGTCATAGGCGCGGATCTCCACGCTTGTGCCGTTGCTGTTCTTTACTGTCACCACGTTGTACTCATCACTCACGGTTGTCTGCTTGTAGAGTGGGGCAGCGGTGCTTTCCATCACTGACTTTGGCTTTGTAGCGCTTGTGAACTTGCCTGCCTTCTTTCCGGCAAATGTAAGGTCGGCAACGCTGTTCTGCATCAATGCTTTGCCATTGTCGATAATGCTGTATTCCAATTGCTTGTCAGCATTGACCTCTACCTTCAGTTTGCCGTTTGGAGAGGTCAGCGTAGCTTTGACTTGAGCTGCAGCATTCGCACTGAATGCCACTGCGCCAAGCAATAAGTAGTTTGTAAGTTTCATAAATATAGCTAATCCAGTTTTATTGATAATCTAAAGTTTGTTATTATGCTTGTTATTTAATTATAACGTGAATTCGACGAATTGTGTTTGATTGTTTATGCGCAAGCGCCATGTTAAGAAAAACCTTTGAGAACCTTTAGCTCGGCGTAGCCAAACAGAACAAAAACAAGAAAAAACATTATGGTTTTCCTTTTGTTTTCTTTTGTTTTTTTTGGTTTTTCTAATTGG